>CAMCOB010000080.1 GCA_945876305.1 Bifidobacterium breve | reverse complement strand
GCGGGGCTGGTGGTCAGCTCCCACTCATTGCCGAACAGGATCTCAAGGTACGAGTTGTCCCAGGTGATCGGTGTGCTGGTCCACGCACCCTCGATGCCGCTCGAAATGGTGTCGACACCGCTGCCGGTGCCCATGGTGTTGTTCCAGCCGAGGCCCTGAAGGTGGATGGGCGCACGCTCAGGCTCCGGACCCACATACGTGTCCGGATCGCCGGCGCCATGAGACTTGCCAAAGGTGTGCCCACCGGCCACCAGCGCCACGGTCTCCTCGTCATGCATTGCCATACGGCGGAAGGTCTCTCGGATGTCCACGGCTGATGCCAGCGGATCGGGATTGTCATTGGGGCCCTGAGGGTTGACGTAGATGAGGCCCATCTGCACGGCAGCCAGCGGGTTGTCCAGCTCACGATCGCCCGTGTAGCGCTGGTCGCCCAGCCACTCGCGCTCGGCGCCCCAGTTGATGTCCTCCTCGGGCTCCCAGATGTCCTCGCGGCCACCGGCGAAGCCGAAGGTCGTAAAGCCCATGGTCTCGAGCGCACGGTTGCCGGCGAAGATCATGAGGTCGGCCCACGAGATCTTGCGTCCGTACTTCTGCTTGACGGGCCACAGCAGCCTGCGGGCCTTATCGAGGCTTACGTTGTCGGGCCAGCTGTTAAGCGGCGCAAACCGCTCGTTGCCGGTGCCCGCACCACCGCGACCATCCTGAATGCGGTAGGTGCCCGAGCTGTGCCACGCCATGCGGATGAAGAAGGGGCCGTAGTGGCCGTAGTCCGCTGGCCACCAGGGCTGCGAGTCAGTCATAAGCGCATCGACGTCACGCGCCAAGGCGTCAAGGTCGAGGGTCTTGAACTCCGCTGCGTAGTCGAAGTCGGGGCCCATGGGATCGGCGGCCGGCGGGTTCTGCTGAAGAATTCGCAGATCGAGCTGGTTCGGCCACCAATCGCGGTTGGTGGTTCCCTCGTGATTGCCGGCCATTACCGGGCACATGGCGTCGGTTCCGATGACGTCTTCTCCTGTGATAACAACGCGATAACCAGCCGGGGGGATGCATCCTGTACCTGCGACTGCGGCGCGAGATTAGCGGCCGATCACCCACGCGCCCGGTACAACGGCGCGCGTATCAGAACGGCGTTACTCGTCTGATGCGGCCATCCTCACGGTGCGCCGCCCCATGGGCGAGCTCGCCGGGCGGGTGCTGCTCGCGAGAATTGCGGGCGAGCCTTCGCCACCACTCTCCCCACTGCCAGCCCCGCTCGTGATTCGGGGCACCACCGCGGCCCCACCCTCCGACAGCACTTCGTAGGCAGAACCGGAACGCCCCGGGCAGGATCGAGCCACCCTTCGGCGGTTGCTCGTGCGCCGCATTCCCAGCGTTCAGGGATATACGCCTTTCCCCTGCGGGTTCCCGATGGGGTTCGGAGATCAGCGCTCAGGAGCAAGCGCTGGTGGCGGGGCGGGGAGTAGCGTCAAGGGCACGACGTGGGCGCCGTTGGCCGGCCCGCGTTCCACGAGGGCCCGACTTCCCCCGAATCATCGGCCTCATGGAGACACTCGCCATGAGGCCGATGCCATCAACGGTCAGCGCATCTGAAGGGGAGCCACACATGAAGTACTGAATCATCCACCAGTTTGAAGGCGGGACCGAAGCGCAGTACACGGCGATGATCGCGGCCGTGCACCCAGCAGGTGGCGGCCTGCCCGCCGGACAGCTCACTCACGTTGCTGGCCCCACCCACAACATCGGTGGCTCGGGACGCGCGGGCTGGACCATCTCCGTGACGCATGATTCGCAGGAGAGCTGGGAAGCATTCCGTGACAGCGTGGTCGTCCCCGCGATGCAGGCTGGCGTCGACGGTGGATTCGCATCTGCACCGGAAGAGACCGCCTTCGAGATCCACACCGAGGGATAGGCCGCGCGCAGACGACATGCCCCGTCGCCGGCCAGTGAGGGCGGTTCGGGGCATGTCCGGCGCACTAAAACGACTGAGGGAGCCCCAGTTGGCTCCCTCAGGTACTTCGTATGTCCTTGATGGACCCGGCCGGCACTGCCCCGGCGTCCGAAGGCGTTTCCAGATGGGTTTCTCCGAGCGCAGCCGATGATGTAGATCTCGGGGTGGGCGCCATCGTCGGCAAAACACTCCGCCCCCAGCTCCTCCTGCAATCTCGCCCCTTGACCGAGGAACCCTGTCTCGGAGCCAGGATCACTATGCGACGCCGGTGAACTCCCTCGTGATCCAAAGGGAAGGCCGACGACTCTCAGATCCGCTTACTAGGCGGCGAGAGCGAGCTGGCGAGAATCCGCAGCTACGTTTGGTTCCCTGTTGGTAACGCGGTCCTCAGGGTCCGCGGCTCGCTTGCCAATCCTTCTCCACCCCGTCGAAACTGGTTCGGGCCCGTGAAGATTCCTGCTCGTGCAGCCTACCACTCGCCCCGCTCCCCGCGTGTTTGCGGGGGACTTCATTCGCAGTTGCGTAGCCTGGCGCGGTCTGCTGTTGCTCCGGGCATTCGCCCATCAGGACGATGCGCGCGCCGATGCGCTGCTCGGCGAGTTCCTCCCGGAACTCGAGGCCCGTGTGGCCGCCGAGCCCGACCGCCACCGCTGGGACTACCTCGAAGCGCTGGTGGTATGCCGAAAGCGCGACTGACCGCGCGCCTACACTCCCCCTATGCGGGTTCTCCTCATGCGCACGTGCCTGTCTGATGCCGTCGCCCCAAAGGTGTGGAAGGCCACACGGCGGGCGCTGGAGCGGGCCGGCGTTGATGTGAAGGTGCCGCGGGGTCAGACCTGCTGCGGTCAGCCCGCCTGGACGGCCGGCCACCCCGATCAGGCCCGCGCCGTGGCGCGACACACCATCAAGGTGTTCGCGGGGAGTGATGAGGTGGTGGTGCCGAGCGGATCGTGCGCGGGGATGGTCATCCATGCGTACCCCGAGCTGTTTGCTGGGCAGCCCGACGAGGAGGACGCCCTCGATCTTGCTCTCCGCACCATTGAGTTCACACAATTTATCGCCAAGCACGACCTCGACCCTCGTGCCAAGGCATGTGGCGCCCTCACGGTGCACGACTCATGCCACATGCTCCGCGTGCTGGACGAAAACGAGAGTCCGCGTGACGCCCTCGCGAAGGTGCCGGGGTGTGAGGTGCGGGAGATGGCCCATACCGACCAGTGCTGCGGATTCGGCGGGGTGTTCGCACTCGACTTCCCAGAGCTGTCGGGTCGGCTGGGCGAGCAGAAGGCGCAGGCCGCCGCAGCCACGGGCGCGCCTGAGGTGGTGTCGTGCGATCTCGGGTGCCTCATGCACATCGCCGGGCGCGCACACCGCACGGGGATCCCCATCCGCGCCCGTCATATCTCCGAGGTCCTGGGCTCGTGAGCACCCGTCGCCGGCGCCGTAATCCCGGCGTGGCCTACCCCGATGTCAAAGGCACGCTGCGCGAGCGCACAGTGGATGCCCTGCGTGATCCCACGCTCGCCGACAACCTGCGCACAGCCGGTGACAGCTGGGGTGCCGGGCGCGAGGTGATGAAGCGCGACTTCGGGTTTGACGAGATGCGCGACCGTGCCCGTGACATCAGGCGGTCGAACATCCGCAACATGCCAGCCCTGCTGGCCGAATTGCAGTCGAACGTGCGGGCCAACGGCGGTGTGGTGGTGCGCGCCGCAGGTGCTGATGAGGCATGCAAGTACATCACCGATCTCGCACGGGCACGCGGCGCACGCGTGGTGGCCAAGAGCAAGTCGATGGCTACCGAAGAGATCAAGCTCAACGAGGCCATGGAACACGCCGGACTTGAGGTGGTTGAGACAGATCTGGGCGAGTGGATCATCCAACTGGCCAACGAGCACCCGTCCCACATCATCGCCCCGGCTGTGCACCTCAACCGCGACCAGGTGGCTGCGCTCTTTCGCGAGGAGGCCGGCACCGACGATGTGCCCACCGATCGCGAGGGCCTTGTGGCGCATGCCCGTGTGCGGCTGCGCGAGAAGTTCGCCCAGGCCGAGATCGGCATCTCGGGTGTGAACCTCGGAGTGGCATCCACCGGCACCGTGTGCATCGTGGAGAACGAGGGCAATGCCCGGCTGGTTACATCACAGCCGCGCATCCACGTGGCCGTAATGGGGATGGAGCGTGTGGTCGCCGACTGGGATGAGGCCGCGCATATCTTGCAGGTGCTTCCCATGGCGGCCATCAGCCAGGACGCGGCGAACTACGTCAGTCTCATCACCGGACCGAGGCGCGAGGGCGAGACCGATGGCCCCGAGGAGTTCCACCTGGTCATCATCGATGGTGGGCGGGGAGCACTGCGGGGGTCGGAGTTTGAAGAGGTGCTCTCGTGCATCCGCTGCGGGGCCTGTCTGTACTCGTGCCCCATGTGGCAGAACGTGGGTGGACAGGCCTACGGATCGCCCTACTCAGGGCCCATCGGCGCGATCATCACACCGCTTCTCGAGGGCCCATCGTCGCCCGGGTCGCGCGACCTGCCGTTTATGTCGACGCTCTGCGGTGCATGCGGCGACGCCTGCCCGGTGGGAATCCCACTGCCCGATCTGCTCGTGCGCGCCCGGGCCCGGTCGTCGTCGCCCGCAAAGCGCAAGGCTGGCCTCGCATTTCGCGTATGGAGCCTGCTCTGGCGGCGGGGCGTCACCTACCGCCTGACCATGATCGGCTGGCGGCTGGGGCTCCGGATTCGCGGTCGTGGCGGATGGGTACACCGCCTGCCCGGGCCGGGGTCGGGCTGGACCAAGGTTCGCGACATGCCGAGCAAGTGGCCGCCACGCCGGTGAGCAGCCCGGTTGAGCAGATGGTGGAGTCTCTCGCCCGCCGCAAAGCAACGGTCGAGGTGGCGAGTTCCGGTGATGCGGGGCGGGCCGCCGCAGGCTGGATGGCCGACCAGGGGATTGTGCGCGCCGTACTGGCGGACGACCCGGTGGTGGATGCCATAGGCCTCGAACCGGCGCTCCGTGCGGTGGGCATCGACGTATTGCGCTGGCCCGTGGCTATGGGGCGGCGCGAGGCCCTGGGGCTTGAGGGACCCGAAGACGTGTGTGGTGTGACCGTGCCCACGCTGGCCGTGGCTGAGCGCGGCACCCTTGTGCTTGAGGCGTCGGTGGGCCACGGCCGGGGGCTCGACGTGACCAATCGCCATCACGTGTCGCTGCTCATGGCCGATCGCGTGGTCGAAACCCTGAGCGAGGCGCTGGCACAAACCTTTGCCGACGGGCGTCCGGTGCCGTCGGCCGTCAGCCTGGTGTCGGGCCCCAGCCGCAGCAGTGACATCGAGAAGATCTCCACGCTGGGCGCGCACGGCGCACTCACCGAGCACGTGGTCATCATCACGCCGTAAGGGCGTGAGGCCTAGCTGCGCCCCCTGCGGGCATTGGCTCTGGAGAGTTCGCGCGACATCTCTTTGTCCTTGATGGCCACACGCTTGTCGTACTGCGTGCGCCCGCGGGCCAGGCCCAGTTCGATCTTCGCGCGGCCTTCGTCGTTGAAGTACATGCGCAGAGGAATGAGGGTGACCCCGCGCTCGGCAAGCTTGCCGGAGATCTTGTCGATCTCGCGGCGGTGCAGCAGCAAGCGGCGCGTGCGCTGCGGGTCGTGCCCGCGGCCACCGGCCGGGCCGTAGTCGGAGATGTGCGCCCCCACGAGGAACACCTCGTCGTTGATCACCTGGGCGTAGGCCTCACGGATCATGGCGCCGCTCTCGCGTAGGCCCTTTACCTCGCTGCCGGCGAGTGAGATTCCCGCCTCGTAGCGGTCGAGGATCTCGTACTCGTGCAGCGCCTTGCGGTTCTGCGCGATGTCGCGACGCGTCGGCGGGGTGGACCCACCCTTCGTGGTTGCCTTCTTGCCCATCGCGCCGATCCTATCGGCCCCGCGGCGCGCGGCGGCCGCGGCGCGACCCGCGATCACGATCTCGCTGTTCGGGGTCTCGGGTGGTGCGCGGGCCCGGGCGGTCGGCGGGCTCGAGCGTGACGCGCCCCCGGAGCGGCTCGATGTCGTGCACGCGAACCTTCACCGCGTCGCCAAGTCGAATGCGCTTGCCGCTCTCATTTCCCGTGGCCTGCACGCCGTCGGGCTCGGGCACCCAGTGGTCGTCGGGCATGCGCCGGAAGGGCATAAAGCCGTCGTACGCATCGCCAAACGAGATAAACAGCCCCGACTGCCCAATGCCCGTGACCTCACCATCGCGGGGGCGGTCCCACTGCTCGTCGCCCCGCATCTCATC
>CAMCOB010000079.1 GCA_945876305.1 Bifidobacterium breve | reverse complement strand
TTCCCCATCGCGGGAATGGCCGTTGCTCTTGCCATCGCGATCATCCTTGTGCTCCCCGGCATCCTTCTGCTGGTGGTCGCCAACGTCCTGTGGGCCGCAATCGTGCTGTTCGCCGTCAGCGGCTATCTGGCCGCCTTTACCGGGGTGTTCTTCGGGGTGGGCCTCTGCGCGGCAACCGATCGGGCGCTGCGCGGTGAATCGTGCACTCTGAGAGACGGCCTTCACGTATCGCGCGAGCGCATCCCGCAGATCGCCAAGTGGGCACTTGTGGTGACCACGGTCGCCATCATCATCCGCACCATCGAGGCCCGCTTCGATGGTGCGGGCGGTGCCATCGTCGGCGCGCTCGCCGGAGTCGCCTGGGCGCTCGTGTCGTTTCTCGCGGTACCCGTCATCACCTTTGAGGGTGCCGGACCCATCAACGCCCTCAAGCGCTCATCGTCGCTGTTCAAGCAGCGCTGGGGCCAGCAGGTAACCGGTCAGGCCGTCACCGGTGGCATCGTCGGCGTGCTGATCGTGCTCCCCGGAATCATCCTGATCGTCCTGGGCATTGCCATGGCAGGAGGCACGTCAGCAGCCGCAGGCATCGCCCTGGCTGTCGTCGGCGGGCTGCTCGTCATCATCGGATCGGTGCTCGCCAACACGCTCAACCAGATCCTGTCGGTGGCCCTGTACCACTACGCGGTGGACGGTGAGGGCGTGGGTGCCTTCAACGCCGACGTGCTGCAGGCCGTCGTGCGTCCCAAGCGTGGGGCACGCGCCGTTTAGCGGACGGCCACTGCAGTGCCATTGCCGGGGCCGGTGACGGCCTCGGCAATGGGGACCGCACCCAGAAGCGTGGCACCGGCGGCGGGCACATGGCCCACTGACACCGTGGCAGCGGTAAATGCCCGGGCAACCGGTGCGTTACGCAGCCACGCCATCAAGTACGGGTATGGATTCACGCTGTCGCCATTCCCCGGGTGCATCTCAAAGTGCAGGTGTGGTGGGGTGCTGATGGCATTGCCCGTGTTGCCCATAAACCCGATGACGTCACCAGCCTGTACCCGGGCCCCCTCGGTGGCAGCGAGTGAAAACGCTGAGAGATGCGCGTAGTAATAGGCCGTGCCACGGTCGTCGGTGAGCCACAGGCGGTTACCACCCAGGCGGTTGACCCCCACCTTCGACAACGTGCCATCGGCCACGGCCACCAGCGGGGTACCCGCTGACCCAAAGATGTCGTTGCCCTGGTGCCACCCGGTGTCGGCACGGGGGTTTCCGTAGTCGTCTGAGAAGTCGTTGGACGTGCCGCCCGCGACCGGGAAGACATAGCCCGCCGATGTGGGTGCCACCGTCACACCCGGAGCGACCTGGCGCGGCAGCCCGAGGCCCGACGACGGAGTGAGTGGCGACGCCGCACCGGGTACCGGGGTCATCGACGGAGCCGGGGCAATGGGGAGCGCGCGACCGTCTGCCGAAGGCGACCCATCGGCACCATCTGCGGGCCCGGCGGCTCCCGGGGCACTCGGTGCACTCCCGGGGTCAGGAGATGGCGAATCGGGAATGGGATCCCCGGTCGTGGCCTTCACGTGCCCGAGCACCACATCGGTGCCCACTGCGAGGCCCGACGCAGGATCGGTGATCTGCACACGCAGGGCGTTGGCGGTCACCGTTCCGCCATCCACCAACTGCTCCATCAACGTCAGTGTGCCGATGCCCGCAATGTCAACGGGCGTCCCGGGCTGCTCAGTGATGTCCTGACCATCCACGGTGATGTCCGCAGACCAGGCCACTACACCGGCTTCGGTGCCCTGGACACCGGCATCGGACCGGATACCCACATGCAACGCATTCACCACCACCCGCCCGCCAAACAGCCGCACGCCCGAGGCGTCGGCCTCGGCCTCGGCGAGCGCGCCCGATCCGCCTGGCCCTGCCCCCACATTCACCGACACGGTGCCGCCTGCTGCAACGGCACCAGATGGGGTTGCGGTCGCCGATCGCGTGGGGTGATGCGGCCCAGCGGCGGCCATGGCGAGGTTGCGGCCGGGCACGATGGCACCGATACCACGAGCGCTCGGGTCGGAAGTGCCCGCGCCAAAGGCGGATCCGGCCGCCAGGGCGAAAATGCAGGCCCCGGCGGCGATCCCACGAAATGCACATGGCACGCGTCGCCTCACGTACCGGATTGTGCTCATGGCTCCGGACGGGATCAACACGAAATGCCGTATGTGTCACGTGCAACCGGGATTTCCCTAGAGGGTGCCATTTCGTGAAAGGGTCGCAATTCGTGCAGCAGGCCAATCACATGACACGAGCGCGTCGCGTTCTCGCCACAATCCTTGCCGGTACCGCCCTGATGGCGGGCATTGGCGTACCCGCCATCACGTCGGGCGCCCCGTACACGGTGCGCGAGAAGAAGGCTGCCGTCAAGCGCCTGCAGGCGAAGCTCGATGCATTTGGCCATCAGGTCGGGGTCGCAGCCGAGAAGTACAACGGCGCGAGGTGGAAGCTCGGCAACATCCGGGCCGACATCACGAAGAACGAGGGTGTGCTCAAGAAGGCGACCGCCGACCTGCACATCTCGCAGCGCATCCTCAGCGAGCGCATGGATGCGCTCTACCGCCACCCCGACCCGTCGCTCGTCGAGGTGCTCGTCTCAAGCGGCAGCCTCACCGATGCCGTGGGCCAGGTGGATGCCATTCAGCGTGCCGGCGCCGAGGACGCCCATGTGGTGGGCAACATGCGCACCTTCCGCGACCGCACCGTCCGCATCGGCGTACAACTCACCAAGGATCGCGAGTCCGCCAAGGTTGAGGTGGCCAACGCTGCTGCGGCGAAGTCACGCATTGAGGCCATCCTGGCCCAACGAAAGAGTGTGCTTCAGAGCGCACGGGCCGACCTGCGTGCCGCGATCGCCCAAGAGGCGGCGCGCCAGCGCGGCGCTGCACTCGCAGCCGCATCAAGTGGGTACAAACCATTTGACGGGCCACTGCCCGATGGCGCCGGCAACGCAGAGGCCGCACGTATCGCCTTGCAGTATCAGGGCGTCCCATATGTATGGGGGGGCGCGTCGCCGTCGGGCTTCGACTGCTCCGGGCTTGCCAGTTACGCATACGCCCAGATCGGTAAAAGCGTTCCGCACTACACGTATGCCATTTGGTCTGCATTCCCGCAGGTCCCCCCCGGGCAGTATCAACCCGGAGATCTGGTGATGCTTAATGGGCTCGGCCACATGGGCATCTACATTGGTGACGGCATGATGGTCCATGCCCCGCGCACGGGCGACGTGGTTCGCGTGGCGCCCGTGTCGAGCCGCAGCGACATCGTCGGGGTCGTGCGCCCATAGCCCCTCGCCCGCCCCTGCGGCTGACGTAGGCTTACCCCGATGTTTCCTTCCTTAGGCTCCATCGGGCCTTTCACATTCTACTCGTTCGGCCTCATGGCGGCCATCGCCGTGGTGCTCGCCGGCATCTTCCTGGCCATTGACCTGCGCCAGCGTGGCCTTGATCCGGCCAACGCGCTCGAGATCGTGGTCGGCGCCGCCATCGGCGGGTTCCTGGGTGCACGCATCTATTACCTCGTGGAGCACTGGGGAGAGCCCGGCGAGGGTCTGTTCACAGGGTCGGGGCTTGTCTGGTACGGCGGGGTCGCCGGTGGCGTGATCGGCGTCATTCTTATTGCCATCTGGAAGCGCATTCCTCTGGGCGTAATGGCCAATGCAGTGGCGGCCCCGCTGGCCCTTGCGTATGTGATCGGACGCATCGGGTGCCAGTTGGCCGGAGACGGTGACTACGGCAGCGCCACCAGCCTGCCCTGGGGGATGTCGTACCCCGACGGCACCGTGCCCACCACCGAAATCGTTCACCCCACCCCCGTCTACGAGAGCATCGCCATGCTGGTGGTCTTCTGGGTGCTGTGGCGTTTTCGCGGACGCCTCACGGCCGGATGGTCGCTGTTCGGGCTCTACCTCGTGCTGGCCGGTGTCGAAAGGCTGCTGGTGGAGTTCGTGCGTGCCACCCCTGTGACATTCGCCGGAATGACCACTGCGCAAGTCATCTCGGTGGTGTTCATTCTTATCGGCATCCCGCTGGTGTGGCGCGGAATCCGGGGCGGCTCGGCCGAGGGCCGCCCACCACCCGCGCCAGCCTAGGCCGCGGGGGCCCCGCCGCCCGGCACCCACAGCACGTCCGGGCGTCCCACCGCGTGGTTCGAACCACGGGCAAGGATGAAGAACAGGTCTGAGAGGCGGTTGACGTAGGCGATGACGTTGACGCCGATCTCTTCGTGGTCGGCCAGCATCACTACGGCGCGCTCGGCGCGGCGGCATACCGTTCGTGCCACATGCAGGTGCGCGGCCGCGGCCGTGCCCCCCGGCAGCACAAAGCTGTCGAGTGGCCCCAGCGTGTCGTTGACCTCGTCGCACCATGTCTCGAGGCCGGTCACACGCTCCGGGGCGATGCGCAGGTGACTCCCCTCGGCGGTCATGGGCACTGCAAGATCGGCGCCGAGGTCGAACAGATCGTTCTGCACCTGACCCAGGCGTTCGTCCCAGCCCTCGGGGAGCTCCTGCAGGCGCACCACGCCGAGCACGGCGTTCAGTTCGTCCACCTCGCCGTAGGCTGCCACGCGCAGGTTGTCCTTGCGCACAAGGCTCATATCCCCAAGGCGCGTGTCGCCCTGGTCGCCGGTGCGGGTGTAGATGCGTGTGAGATGGACTGCCATAACGGCGCGGACTCTAGACCGCGGGTCGGTCGGACTTCGTTGACTACGGCGCGCCGGGGCTGGCGGCATTCCAGGCGCGGGCGAATCGCTCGGTCGCCACGGCATCGCCGAGGCGCCCCATCAGCCGCTCCTCACGAATGGCAATAAGCAGTTCGGCCACCCACGGGCCGGGGCGGCGCTCGAGCAACTCGGCCAACTTTGCACCGTCGATGGCCGACCGGACGGGCTCCATCTCGTCGATGCGGGCGTGGGCCGCGAGCATGTCTCGTGCCAGCGCCAGGTGCCGGGTGATCTGGGTGGGAGTGGTGCGGGGCCCATCGGTGGCCAGCCGGTCGGCCACTGACAGCACGATGGCCTCGATGGGATCGGGTGCCACGCGCCGCAGATACCGGTCGTACTGCACCAGCGACAGCGGCTGTCGATGTACGAGGAATCCCAGCACCAGATGCTGGCGTACGCCGTGCACGACGAACTCCCGTAGGCGGTTGGATGTACGCAGCCGGCGCATGAGCGCATCGGCCATATCGGCTCCCACACGGTCATGCCACACGAAGGTGACCCGCCCTTCGTCAGTAACGCCCCGGGTCTGTGCCTTGGCCATGTCGTGCAGAAGGGCAGTGATACGCAGGGCATCGCCGCACGTGAACCCGTCGGCAAGCGGGGTGCGAAGGGCGACCGCCACCATGGGGGCGTTGCCGCGGAACACCTCTGCTGGATCGCGCTGAATCCGCGCCACGTTGCCCAGCACCTCGTAGGTATGCCCCAGCACATCAAGGTGGTGGTAGCTGCTCTGCTCCACTCCCCGGCAGTCGCCGAGTTCCGGAATGAGGGCGGTGAGCCCCCCCACGTCATCAAGTGCGGCGACAGCGGCCACTGGGTCGTCGGCACGCATGATGCGCGAGAACTCCTCGATCACGCGCTCCCCGGGTGCACTCAGCAGCCCGGCGGCGGCGTGATGAGCGGCGGCGCGGGCATCTGGGTCAACCGTGAAGCCGAGCGAATCAGCCAGGCGCGCGAGCCGGATGACGCGCACCGGGTCGTCGGTAAGCGCCGCGGGCGCCACCAGCACGAGGCGTCGCTGGCTCAGGTCATCCATGCCCCTGTGATGATCGACAATCACGGGATCACCGGACACCGGGAGCGCAAGGGCATTCACCGTGAAGTCCCGCCGGCGCAGATCCTCGTCGAGCGTCTCCCCGAGCATCGGCATGATGTCCACCTGCCACGGCAGGGTGCCACCTGTGAGCCTCCATGCACCGAAGTCCCGCGACAACTCAAACCTGCTTGCACCATGGGCCCGGGAGAGCGCCTTGGCGGCCACCGCGGGGTCGCCTGAGGTGATGACGTCCACATCTGCCACCGGCCGTCCGAGCAGGGCGTCGCGTACGCAGCCCCCCACGAGCCACGCAGGCTCCGGAAGCGACGCGAGAGGATCGCGCAGGGCGAGGGCGGCCGGGGGTGCTGCGCTCACCCGACGTGGACCCGCGCCACGCGCGGGCTCACGGCGCATGTCACCTCGTACGGAATGGTCCCCCGCAGGCGTGCGATCTCATCGGCGGTGATCCGCTCGCGCCCCTGCGAGCCGATGATCACCACCTCCTCCCCGCCGCGCTCGGTGGCCTCTGGACCAAGATCCACGGTGATGAGGTCCATCGAGACAGTGCCGATGATCGGAACCCGCCGACCACCCACAAGAACCTCACCACAGTTTGAGAGGTCACG
>CAMCOB010000078.1 GCA_945876305.1 Bifidobacterium breve | reverse complement strand
GGTTCCCCGAGGCCCCCATCGTGCGGCTCGAACTGAACCACCGGTCCACCCAGAGCATCCTCAATGCCGCGCACGCGGTGGTGGCACCCATCGTGCTGCGCGAACCCAAGGTACTGCAGGCGCTGCCGGGGGCGACGGGTCCGGGCCCGGAATTCTGGGAGGCGCCCGACCCTGCCGGGCAGGCGCGCGCGGTGGCCGCCGAGATTCTCCGCCTGGCCGAGGAGGGCACCCCGTACGAGGAGATGGCCGTGCTCATGCGCGCCATCCGCACCGAGGGGCGCCCGGTGGTGGCCGAACTGGAGCAGGTGGGTATTCCGCACCAGGTGCACGGCGGCACCGACCTGTTCGACCGGCGTGAGGTTCGTCTTGCGCTCGGGTGGCTGCGGGCCGTCACCGACCCCACCGATGCCGTGGCGCACCTGCGCGTGGCAGCTGACTCGTCGATGGGCCTGCCATGGGCGCCATCTGCCCAGTTGGTGGCCGAGGCGACCAAAGAGGGCCGGCATATCAGCGGTCCGCTCGCAGCGCTGGGTGACGACGGGCATGCCACCCAACTGCTTGAGGAACTGTGCCGGGCCGCCGCTGGTGATACAGCGCTGAACCTCGTGCGTGAGGTACTCGATCGCACTGGTATCCGTACCCGGGCCCTCGCGCTTGGTGGGGCAGAGGGATCCGCGCGTCTTGCCGATCTGCGCGCGCTGGAGCGCCTGGCGGGGGAGATTGTGGAACTGCACCCCGGCATCGAGGCCCCGGATCTGGTGAAGCGCCTGGACGGCCTCGCGGCTGTTGGCTACCGGGCCAGCGGCGGCCTGCCTGATCGCCTCGGCGTGCAGGTGATGACCATCCATCAGAGCAAGGGTCTGGAGTTCGACGTCGTGTTCGTGCTGGGCATGACCCAGTTCAACTTCCCCGGCCGCGAGCGCACCCGCAGCGATATCCCCGATGCCCTGCTGCCCGAGGCCCTGCCCCGCGGTCGCGATGCGCATCTGGCTGAGCAGCGCCGCCTCGCATATGTGGCCATGACCCGCGCACGCACGCACCTGTACCTGAGCGGCTTTCGCACATCCGACGCCGGCTACCCGCAGAAGCCGTCGGAGTTCATCCGTGAGGCCCGCACCGCGCTCAGCGATCCACCATTCATCGAAGTGGGCGAGGCGCCCGACCGTGCGGTGCTGGAGGCGGTGGGGCAGACCCGTGCGAGGCTGGAAGACGCCGTGCTGCGCGCCGCCGAGGCCACGGCGGAGGGCAACGCAGAGGCCGATGCGCTGACCGACGCGGCTGCTGTAGCCGCCCGGGCACTGGTACTGGCTCGCGCAGACGTGCTGGTCGGCCCGGTGGCGGTGGAGGCGCCCATCGTGGCCGCGCGAATCCCGCGCCCGGGTGTCACGCTGAGCCCCACCGACATCGCTCGCTACATCAACTGCCCTCTTGCCTACAGGTATGCCAGCGTCGACCGTGTACCGCCGAAGTGGGACCCGAACCGCGCGGTGGGTAACGCCCTCCACGCGGCGCTCGAGGCCCAGTACCGCATCGACTCCACTCCGGGCGGCCCCGACAAGGTCATCGCCCGGTTCGCGGTGGAGATGGACCGGCGCGGGGCATCGCGCACCGCCGTGGGCATTCAGGCAATGGAGCGCGCGCGCAAGTTCATCCCCGGGTACGTAGAGCGGGTCATCAAGTCGGGCGTGCGGCCGGTGGGGGTGGAGCGGGCGTTCACGCTGAAGGTGGGCCCGCACGTGATCCATGGCCGCATCGACCGTATCGACAGCCACCCCGCGGGCGGTCACCAGTTGGTGGATTACAAGAGCGGTCGGAAGCCGTTGAGGGAGACCGACGCCGGGCATCTGGTGCTGGTGACCTACATCGAGGGGGCCAAGGCGGCATGGGCCATCGAACCCCGGGGCGCGGTGCTCGAGTACATCCTCGATGGCGGGCACACGCCGGTGCACCCCGATGGGCAGGAACGCGCGGAGGCCATGGAACGCATCCGCGACGTGGCCGATGGCATCTCGGCGGGCGAGTTCGATGCCAACCCGGGCTGGGCATGCCGTACGTGCGACTTCAACCTCATCTGCCCCGCACAGGATCGTTAGGGTCAGGGCGATGACCACTCTGGAACCAGGCCGCCCCATTGAGGGGGTGTTCGCCGTGAGGCGCAAGGAACGCCGCATGTCGCGCAAGGGCTCGCCGTATCTGGCGCTCACCCTTGGTGATGCCACCGGCACCATCTCTGCAGTCATCTTCGATGAAGCCGACTGGTTTGCGGGGCAGTTTGAAGAGGGCGACCGGGTCCGGGTGACCGGCGAGGTGACCGCCCGCGGCGGCAAGAGCGTGCTGCGGGTGCGGTCGCTGCGCCCGGCCGAGGCTGCTGATCAGGATGTTGACCTGCTGCCGAAGAGCCATCGCGACCCTGAGGACATGTTCGGGTTCGTGCTGGGACTGGCAGATGAGGTGATCGACCCCGGCCTGCGGGACGTACTCCAGGCCTTCGCCGACGACGCGGAGCTGGCACAGATGTGGCGCACGGTGCCGTGCACCCGCAATGGGCATCACGCGTATCTGGGCGGGTTGATCGAGCACAGCGTTGGCGTGGCCATGCTGTGCCAGAGCCTGTGCACCTGGCATCCACGTGTGGACAGCGACCTGCTGGTGGCTGCCGCCCTGTTGCACGACATCGGCTACGTGAGGTGCTTTGTGGTGGGCGAGGCCACCGTTGACCAGACCGAGGAGGGCCGCATGTTGGGCCACCTGGTCATCGGTCAGCAGATGGTTGATGAGGTGTCGCGCCAGGTGGGTCTTGCCGCCGACCGCCGACTGGCGCTGCTGCACGTGATCGGTTGGCACCACGGTCCACCGCCCGGCGCACACATCAGCGGGGCATCGCCTGAGGCCATCGCGCTGTGGCGGGCCAATGCAATGGAGGCGGGAGTGAAGGCCCGACTCGAGGGCGCGAGCACTCTCGACGAGGCCTAGGCAGCAGACCCCCGGCGCCGCCCTGTTGGTCAGGTGAACCGACCCCACCCACCCGCTGCCTGTCAATACGTCTCGCCAGGTGAGACGTATTGACAGGCAGCGGGTGGGTCAGACGTTGAAGCGGATCTGCATTACATCGCCCTCTTGCACGATGTAATCCTTGCCCTCCATACGGGCAAGTGCCTGCTCACGCGCCTTGCTGAACGACCCGCACTCCACCAGCTTGTCCCAGGCGACCACCTCGGCGCGGATGAAGCCACGCTCCATATCCGAGTGGATCTTTCCGGCGGCCTGATCGGCCGGGGTGCCGCGGCGGATGGGCCAGGCACGCGCCTCGGGCGGGCCCGATCCCGTGAAGAACGTGACCAGATCGAGCAGCCGGTAGCCACCCTGGATGAGTGCGTCGGCGCCCCGGGTTTCGCCAAGGCCCATCTCCGCGGCGAACTCGGCGGCATCGGCTGGGTCCATCTCTGCGAGTTCCAGCTCAACGCCCACCGGAAGGGCAAGCGCCTGCGCGCCCTGCGCCTCTGCGTACGCCACGATATCGGCGGGAGGATCACCCGGGTCATCGGTATTCACCAGGTAGAGCGTGGGCTTGGCGGTGAGCAGTCCCATGCCTGTTGCCACCGCGATTGCATCCTCGTCGCCGATGGTGCGAACGGGCTTGCCATCGGCCAGCCATGCAGCGATGGCCCCGAGCGCGGCCGCCTCGGCCTTGGCATCGGGGTCACCTGAACGCACGCCCTTCTGCACCTTCTCCTCGCGGCGCGCCACCTGGTCGGTGTCGGCCAGCACCAGTTCGGTGTCCACCACCTCAAGATCGGCGAGCGGGTCGATGCGCTCGAGCGGGTGGGGTACCTCGGCATTGGCAAACGCCCGCACCACGTGCACCGTGGCCTCAAGTTCGCGGATGCGGCCAAGTGCCGATCCACCGAGGCCCTCACCCTTGCCGGCGCCCTCGCTGAGCCCGGCGATGTCAATGACCTCCACCTGTGCGCACACCCGGTTGGGGATGTCCTGCACGTCGGCGATGGCATCGATACGCGGGTCGGGCACGTCGGCGATGCCCCGGTTGGGCTCGCGCGTGGTGAACGGGTATGGCGCAACCTCGGCCTCCCCGCCTGTCACCAGGTTGAAGAGGGCGGTCTTGCCGGCGTTTGTGAGTCCTACGAGCCCGAGTTGCAGGTCAGGAATCCCCGCCGAAGCCCAGACGGCTCTTGGCCTCACCGGGCAGCACACGCATGAAGAGGACCTTGTTGAGGTCCACCAGGTGTTCGCCTTCTTCCGAGTTGATCGAGTGGAACCCTCGTGCGCCAGAAAGGGCGCTGCTCAGCGACGGCACCTCGGCGTCTTCAACCGTCAGCAGCAGCACTCCACCGCCCTCAAGCCCCATCTCTACTCGTCGGCTCACGAGAGCACCTTCAATGACGGCGAACTCTTGCCATCGCTGGTGTCCTCGGGCGGGCTCCAGGCCGGCAGGCGGCGGATTTCGTCGAGGTGCTGCATCGACTCAGGCTGGTCGGTGAACTTGAGCAACTGCTTGCGGCCGTAACTGCGGAAGATGGCCACCCCCAGCGTCTCGTAGATGGTGCGCATGCCCCGGCTCGAGAGGGTGGTGCGGATGACCTTGAACGACTCCGACGGGCGGTTTGTGGCCCACAGTCCGATTGCCTTCGGGAGGTTCTTGATGAATTTCCACTCGGTGGCAAGACGGAGCATGCGCCAGATGTTGGCCCGTACCTCCTTGCGACCCAGCTCCCATGAGCCCTTCTTCGAGTAGAAGCGCAGCATGTTCTTCCAAGTCTCCATCTGGAGCTGGTACGGCGTCATGAGCTTGGGCTGGATGATGCAGTGATGGCCGTCATACAGCGAGTAGTCGTCGGTCAGCACACGGCCCTCGGCGCGCATCTGCGTATCGAACGCGGTGCCCGGCAGGGTGGTGAGCATCATCATCTGCAGCGTGTCCACCTTGTGCAAAAGCGCAAAGTCCACCGTGGCGCGCACCGTCTCAGCCGTGTCGGTGTCGGCGCCCACCACAAACATGCCGTGCACGCGGATGCCGTAGTCGTGGAGCAACTTGATGGAGGTCGTGATGTGCTCCACCGTCTGCTTCTTGTTGTACGAGTCGAGGCCCTCCTGCGTGATGCT
Organism: Bifidobacterium breve; assembly: GCA_945876305.1. GTDB lineage: Bacteria > Actinomycetota > Thermoleophilia > Miltoncostaeales > Miltoncostaeaceae > SYFI01. Next base: position 1,330 of record CAMCOB010000078.1, on the reverse strand, counting down.
CTCAAACCCGATGTACACCATGTAGCAACCCGAGTCGCGCATCAGCGCGAGCAGCTCGTGGTCGGGCTCAAGGGTCTGCTTACTCTTGTAGATCGAGTCTGCGCGGATCTGGGCGGTCCACTGCGGAGTGATGCCCTCGTCGATCATGGCGTGGAACAGGCTCTTGGCCTGCTTCTTGTCAACGATGAAGATGTCGTCGTAGAAGAACACACTCGCTGCATTGACCATGCGCAGCTCGGTCATCATGTTGTCCACCGAGCGGGTGCGCAGCTTGCGGCCAAACATCTTGATGACGCTGCAGAACGAGCAGTCGTACGGGCAGCCCCACTTCATCATGATGGGGTGGGTCACCATGCGCTCGTGACCCTCGAGCAGGTCGAGCGCCGGGAAGGGCAGTTCATCCAGATCGTCACCCGATGCCGGCGGGGCCTCGGGGTTATCAATCTGCGTGCCCTCGGAGTCGAGGTACGACAGGCCCAGAATCTCGTGGAGACCGTCAGGGTTGCGGTCGCCTCGAAACCACTCCATGAACTGCGCGAAGCCCACGTGACCCTCGCGTCGGATCACGTAATCGGTGTGCTGGAGCGCCTCATGCGACATAAAGGTGACGTGCGAGCCGCCGAACAGCACGGGAATGCCCGCATCGCGGCACTTCTTTGCGTAGGCGTAGCCCTCAATCGTGGTGTTGGTGGTGGTGGAGATGCACACCAGGTCGGAACTGAGCACATCGTTCCAGTCAACCTCCACGCCGCGGATCAGCTCGCAGTAGATGCGCTGGTCAAGATCTGGGTACGCGTTCCGCGCGATGGCCGCGAGCAGGGGCAGGCCCAGCTTTGGCAGGTTCGCGATCTCATAGATCGTGGCCCCACGTGGCTTTGGCTCGATGTACCGGATCTTCATTCGAATTCCTCCTACGTGGGGTAATCGTGAGCTTCGACGAGCTCGGTCAGCACCCCGCCTGATGAACGGGGATGGATAAAGGCCACCATGTGCCCGCCCAGCCCGCGGCGTGGTGCCCTGTCAATCAACTCCGCCCCTCCGGCCGCCAGATCGCCCAGGGCGTCCTCGAGGTTGGGAACGGCGAATGCCACATGATGCACGCCCGGGCCGCGCTTCGCGAGGAACCGGGCGACACCGCCGTCGGGGTCGGTGGGGGCGATGAGCTCCACGTACGACGGACCGTCGCCCAGAAGCACCGCCTCCACACCCTGATCGGGCATGGTCTCGCGAATGGTCACATCCATGCCAAAACGCTCGGCGTACACGGGGATGGCGGCGTCGATGTCCTCGACGACGTATCCAACGTGATGGATGAGGCCCAGATGCATTG
>CAMCOB010000077.1 GCA_945876305.1 Bifidobacterium breve | reverse complement strand
CGGAATGATGACGTCGTCGGGGGTGCAGATACCCGAGAGATCGTCCGCGAATGAGAACGGCGAGATGTATCCGGGTGCGGTCTCATTTGAAGGCTCATTGAGCGGAAGGGCCGCCACCTCGCGCGCATAAGCAAGCCACTTGGAGTAGTCGCCAAAGCGCCGGGTGCTGAGCGCACGCAGCGTGTCGTTGGCGTCGGCCACAAGCGGCACGTCCACCACCGGGTGCCCCTTGTCGAGCTCGGCCGGGTCGATGTCCACCTGCACCACGCGGCCCACGGGTGCGAACTCCTGCCAGTTGAAGCCGGTCTGCTGAAGGCCAAGGCGGCTGCCGAGCGCAACGATGCAGTCGGATTGCGCGAGCACCAGATTGGCGCCGCGCTGGCCCCAGGTGTTTGGCCGGCCCACGTACAGCGGCTCGGCCACGCCCAGGCGGTCGGCGCCGTTCCAGGTGGTCTGAAGCGGAATGCCCATCTCGCGAAGTGCGGGGCGCACCGCGGCTGCGGTCTCACGCGACACCCCCCCGCCGATAAGCACGATGGGGCGCTCAGATCCCTCAATGGCCTCGGCAATCGCTGCTGCAGCGTCTTCCCCCGACACCGTGCGGGGGCTCGGCGGATCGAGCACCGGCGGCGTGCCGCCCTCGAGGGCCTGAGGGTCAACCGGTGCACCCTGTGCGTCGAGGCACATCTCAATGAACACCGGGCCTGGCTTGCCCGTCCACCCGCTTTCCACCAGCGCCTCGAACTCGGCACGCGGTATGGGGGCTGTCACCTGCGCGGTGGTCTTGCAGATGGCCCCGACGATGTCGATGCCGCAGATCTCCTGGATCCCCCGCTGGCGGAGTCCGCCGGTGGCGAGGTCGCTGCTCTTCACCTGACCACCGAGAATGAGCAGCTCGCGGCTTTCGAGGTAGGCGCCACCGATGGCCGTGACGATGTTGGTGACGCCGGGGCCGGCAGTGATGATGACAAACGCCTTCTTGTCGTCCTGTGCCTCGTTGAAGTACTCGGCAGCGATGCCGCCGGCCACCTCGTGCACCACCGGGATGCACGTCATTCGGCTTCGCACCGCGTCGAGCAGATGCATGCAGTTGCCGCCCGCAACGAAGAAGCAGTGGGTGTAGCCCATCTGCTTCAGCCAGTCGACGACGACCTCTGCGTACTTCATGCGTCACTCCGGTGTGGATTGTCGTAGGTGCTCGAGAATCTCCGGATCTGGGCGACGGTGGTGTCGCGTACCGACGCGCCATCGCGCAGGGCGAGATACCACTCGACGATTGCGTCAAGTCCCTCCGCGAGGCCCCAATTTGGGGTCCACCCAAGGCGCGTCTTGGCCCGGCTCGAGTCGAGCTTCAGATACGTGGCCTCGTGCGGATGCGGGCCCGGCTCGATCTCCCAGTTGATCGGGTCGGGCCAGCGCGCGTCAATCTGCTGAACCAACCACTGCACGGGTCGGGTATCTGCGTCATCAGGCCCGAAGTTGAAAGCCGTGGCCATCGATGGGTCGTCGTACAGCCGCTGCGCCACCTCGAGGTAGCCGCTCAGCGGGTTCAGCACGTGCTGCCATGGTCGGATGGCGCCGGGGCGCCTGATGGGTACGACCTCGCCGGCAAGGGTTGCGCGCATGATGTCGGGGATGAGGCGGTCGGCCGCCCAGTCGCCGCCACCAATCACGTTGCCGGCACGCACAGACGCCACACGGGCCGTATCGGCGTCGCCGAAGAACGACTGGCGGTAGGCGCTGGTAACCAGCTCACTGCAGCCCTTGGAGTTTGAATACGGGTCGTAGCCCCCCATGGGCTCGTCCTCGCGGTAGCCCCACTCCCATTCACGGTTCTCATAACACTTGTCGGAAGTCACGTTGAGCACCGCCTGCACCGACGCACCAGCCACGCGCACGGCGTCGAGGATGTTGACGGTGCCCATCACGTTGACCTCGTAGGTCTCCCGTGGAGTGCTGAACGATTCGCGCACGATGGGCTGTGCGGCCATGTGGATGACGATGTCGGGACGCGCATCGCGCACCGTTGCAACCACGCGGTCGTAGTCGCGGATATCAATGGCCGCCTGCGGCACGTCGGCGGCAAGGCCCGCCAGGTCGTACAGCGATGGGTCGGTGGGCGCACCAGGCGCAAGGCCGTGCACCTCGGCGCCGAGTTGCAGCAGGCACAGCGTGAGCCACGACCCCTTGAAGCCGGTGTTACCCGTCAGGAGGACGCGCTTGCCGGCCCAGAAGGCCGGGTCTATTCCCATGTCACCCAAGGGCGCGCACCGCTGTCCCAGGCGTCCTGAAGATCCATCTTGTCCTTGAGGGTGTCCATCACCTGCCAGTGGCCCTCGTGACGAAACGACGACAGCTGGCCCTCTGCAGCCAGCGTGCGAAGGGGGGTCTCTTCCCAGATGGTGGGGTCGCCCTCGATGTACTCGTTCACCTTGGGATCAAGAATAAAGAAGCCGCCGTTGGTCCAGGTTCCGTCGCCCTTGGGCTTCTCGCGGAAGTGCGTCACCAGGTCCCCATGCACATCGAGCGCACCCCAGCGCCCGGGGGGCTGGACCGCGGTGACGGTGGCAAGGGTGCCCGACTCGTCGTGGAAGGCACGCAGCGCTGTGACGTCGACATCGGCAACACCGTCGCCGTAGGTCATGAACACTGGCTCGGTCTCCTGCAGGTGGTCAAGGGCACGCTTGATGCGGCCACCGGTCATGGTGTCCTGACCGGTCTCCAACAGCGTGACCTTCCATGGCTCGGCCCGAGTGCGGTGGATCTGCATCGAGCCATCGGACATGTCGAAGGTGACGTCACTGGTACGCAGGTAGTAGTCGTTAAACCACTCCTTGATGACGTGGCCCTTGTACCCGAGACACACCACGAACTCGGCCACGCCGTGCGTGCCGAGGTGCTTCATGATGTGCCAGAGAATCGGCATGCCGCCGATCTCGACCATCGGCTTGGGCCGCACGTCGGTCTCTTCGGACAAGCGGGTTCCCATGCCCCCGGCAAGAATGATGGCCTTCATCTGGTCGAGACTACCCAACGGCATGCCCTCACGGCGGCGGCCGCCCGGTCCGGCGGTTACGATCATCCCGTGTCGTCGAATATCTCTGCCCCCGCACCCTCTCCGCGCTCCCCGCAGCCGGATGGTCACGTGACCACCATCTCCGTCGTGATCCCCGCGTACAACGAGGAGGATTGCGTCGACGAACTCGCCCGACGCCTGACCGGGGCGCTCGACCAACTGGGGCCACGCTACGACTTCGAAGCGATCATCGTGGAGAACGGCTCCCGCGATTCCACGTTTGAGAAGCTCGTGGCGATCGCCGAGGGCGACAATAGGTTCACCATCGTGCAGTTGTCGCGGAACTTCCTGATGGAAGGCGGGATGATCGCCGGCCTTGACCGCGCCACCGGCGACGCCGCCATCATCATGAGCGCTGACCTGCAGGACCCACCGGAACTCATCCCGAGATTCGTCGAACTGTGGGAGCAGGGGTACGAGAACATCTACGGCGTCATCGGGAACCGGGAGGACAACAGCCTGTTCCGCCGGGCGGCCGCACAGATGTTCTATTGGCTCATCGACAAGATGTCCGACACACCCGTGCCGCGCAACGCGAGTGACTTCCGGTTGGTTGACCGCCGCGCGTACCAGGCCTTCAATGCGCTTGACGAGCGCAACCGCATGGTGCGGTCCACGTGGGGCTGGCTGGGCTTTCACTCGATTGGCGTTGAGCACGACCGGCCACCGCGTTTCGGCGGTGAATCCAACTTCCGCGTGTTCGAGACGGCGGGTTTTGCCTACCGGGGGATCCTCGCTTCCTCCTTCAAAGTCCTTCGCGCTTTCCCGCTCCTCGGGTTCGCCCTCGCCGCGATCTCATTCATCGCGTTCATCGTCCTCGTCATCCAGGCCGTGTTCTTCGGCGTGCCCTTTGCAGGATTTGGCACCCTTGCCTGTCTCATCACGTTGTTGTTCGGACTGCTCTTCGTCGTGCTGGGCGTCATGAGTGAGTATCTGGCGATGGTCTTTGTGGAGACCCGCAACCGCCCGCTCTACGTGGTGCGTCGCGAGATCGGTCGAAATAGTGGCGGCGCGATATCGCGATGAGGCCCTGCCCGGCGTGCGGTATCTATGGGCACCGCACGCTTGTGGTGGGCATTCCCCTGGCCCGCCCCAAAGGCGTACCGGGCAACCAGGAGACCCGCGTCTACACCTGCGATGCATGCGGAATGGGATTCTCGGACGACGGGGTCACGCAAAGCGCATTGGACGAGTACTACGCCCAGATGGGTAAGTACGGCGACCTCGGTATGTACGCGGGGGGCGACGAAGGCGGGCTTGACACCGAGGCGCCCTGGGAACTCTCACGCGCTCAGGCGCTTGCCGACTTCATCGCTGCACACGCTCCCACTGGCGCCCGGGTGATGGACCTCGGGTGCTCCACCGGCACCCTGCTCGTGCTGCTCGGCGAGCGCGGTTTCAACAACATGTCCGGCATTGAGCCGCTGTCCGGCGCTGTGCGCATTGCGCGTGACGGCCGAGGCCTCGACGTCAGCGAGGGATGGATCACCACGCTTGAAGGCGACGGCGTCTATGACGTTATCGTGATGAGCCACGTGCTGGAGCACGTCATCGGGATCCACGAGGCGCTCGCTCTCGTGCATCGAGCCCTAGCCCCCGGCGGGCTCCTCGTCGTGGAGGTTCCGGATTCGCACCGGTTTGATCAATACGTGCATATCCCGGACCAGGACTTCAACACCGAGCACATCAACCACTTCTCACCAATCATTCTGTCGGCGCTCATTGAGTCGGCGCGCTACGAATGCGTGGCGATGCAGGAAGGCATCGCCGGCGCGGGGCCCGCGCACCCCTATCCCGTGGTGAGGGGCGCATGGCGGCGGGCCGAGCGGGCGCATCCCATCGACGTCAGCCCTCACGACCGCGGTACCCACCGAAGCGCGCTGGCCTCGTACGCAGATGTCAGTGAGGAGATGTTCGCGGGCATCGACGCACGGACCCGCGAATTGGTGGGCGCGACGGACTTCGGCATCTGGGGGGCTGGCCAGTTCACGATGAAGTGGCTCCGACGCGAGGCGTTCCCAGCCGATCAGCTGACGCTTCTCGTTGACAGCGCCGCGTCGCGCGGAGGTCTCCGTTTGCTCGGTCACGACGTCGTCGCGCCCAGTGGGGTGCAGGATGACGAATGGCCGCCGGTGATGCTCGCCGGTTCCGCCTATGCTATAGCCGCGATCTCAGACGCTGCTGCGCGAATGGGCATCACCTCGCGCATCGCGTCACCGTTCGAATCATGACCCGCACGAGGAGCAGTACTTGACGATTCACCGTGAGCCGTTCGAGGACCTCTTCGTCCTCGAGATTGCGAACAACCACTGGGGCAAGATTGATCGCGGCCTCAGGATCATCGAGGAGTTCGGGCAGGTCGTGCGCTTCAATAACGTGCGCGCCGCGCTGAAGTTGCAGTTCCGTGATCCCGACACGTTCATCCACAAGGATCACAAGCACCGTACCGACGTGCGCTATATCTCCAAGACCGAGGCCACCTACCTCGCGCGCGAGGAGTTCGCCATGCTCTGCGATGCGGTGAAGAAGGCCGGCTGCATCCCCATGGCCACACCCTTTGACGAGGCTTCGGTTGACCTGTGCCGCGAACTTGATCTGCCGCTCGTGAAGTTGGCGAGTTCCGACCTCAACGACTGGGTGCTGATCGAGAAGATCGCCACGCTCGGTGTGCCGGTGATTGCCTCCACCGGAGGCTCCACGCTGAAGGACATGGACGATCTGGTGACATTCTTCGATCACCGGCGTATCTCGCTGGCACTCAACCACTGCGTATCGCTCTATCCGTCGGATGACTCGGAACTTGAGATCAACCAGGTGGACTTCCTGCGCGACCGGTACCCCGACCTCACCATCGGCTTCTCTACCCACGAGTGCACCGACTGGACGTCGTCGATGATGATCGCCTACGCCAAGGGCGCACGCACATTCGAGCGCCACGTGGACATTGATGACGGCGAGCACGACGTGTCGCCGTACTGCTCGCTGCCCGGACAGGTGGATGAGTGGTTCAAGGCCTTCTGGAAGGCCAAGGAGATGTGCGGTGCCCCGGGTACCAGCAAGCGCATTCCGCCCAAGCGCGAGGTGGAGTACCTCGATGCGCTGGTGCGGGGCGTGTATGCCAAGCGCGATCTTGCCGCAGGAGACGTGATCACCGACGACGACGTCTATCTGGCAGTGCCGCTGCTGCAGGGCCAGATGTCGTGCCGTGAACTGATTGCGGGCACGAAGGTCGTCCATAAGATCAGCGCCGATGCGCCGATGTTGGTGGCCGAGGTCGCGGGGCCATACCTCGAAAGCCCAGCGCTTCGACGCATGATCGAGCGCCGGGGCCTGCCCCGCGAGTAGCCCTTGGGCCGCGGCCCCTGCCTACGGCTGGGCGTGGAGGGCAATGGCAGGCATGCCTGCGGGGCAGATGCTGGGGGGCGCCCACATGGGGATG
>CAMCOB010000076.1 GCA_945876305.1 Bifidobacterium breve | reverse complement strand
ATCGCCGCGTGCACGCAGCAGTAGTCGAACTCGATTCCCTGCCCGATGCGGTTGGGGCCCGACCCCAACACCACCACCGATGGCTTGCCGAGCGGAGTCACCTCACTCTCGGTCCCGTAGGTGCCGTAGAAGTACGGCGTGACGGCCGCAAACTCGGCTGCGCACGTGTCCACTTGGCGGTATGACGGGCGCACACCCAGTGCGCGGCGGTGGTCTCCCACCTCCACCTCAGTGGTCTGTGTACGCGCCGCGATGTCGCGGTCGGTCAGGCCGGTGCGCCGCGCCTCCAGCATGAGGTCGGCATCGATGGCATCCAGCGAGTCTGGGAGGTCCTCCCCCGCCTTCGCGAGCGCAACGATCTCGTTCGTAAACCATCGATGCACCCCCGTGGCCACGTGGAGGTCATCAGCCGACGCGCCCCTGCGGGCGGCCCACAGCATGAGATCGAAGCGGTCCCATGATGGCTTCTCCAGGCGCTCCAGGGCGTCGGCCACCGAGGTGGGCTCATCGAGACGGGCATCGAGTTCGCGGGCAGACATCGCCTTGCCGAAGGCCTCGCCAAACGTGCGGCCGAGCGCGAGCACTTCGCCCACGCTCTGCATGAACGTGGACAACGGCACCCGGGCCTCGGTGAGTTTCTCGAATGCAAAGCGGGGCACCTTGACCGCCACATAGTCGAGCGTGGGCTCAAACGACGCAGGGGTGACTGCCGTGATGTCGTTGGGCAACTCGTCGAGCGTGTAGCCAATCGCCAGGCGCGCGGCGATTCGGGCGATCGGGAATCCCGTGGCCTTTGACGCGAGGGCCGATGACCGCGACACGCGCGGGTTCATCTCGATTACCACCATGTCGCCCGTGGCGCGGTTGAGGGCGAACTGCACGTTGGCGCCGCCGGTCTCAACACCAACCGCGCGCACCACCTGAATGGCGGCGTCACGCAGCATCTGCTGCTCGTGGTCGTCGAGGGTCATGGCCGGGGCCACCGTCACGGAGTCGCCGGTGTGCACACCCATGGGGTCGAGGTTCTCGATGGTGCATACGATCACGGCGTTGTCGTTGCGGTCGCGCACCACCTCGAGCTCAATCTCGTCCCAGCCGGTGACCGACCGCTCCATGAGCACCTGCGAGATGGGACTCGCCGCAAGGGCATTTGTGGCCACGACCTCGAGGTCGCCGGGCGTACGCGCCACTCCCCCGCCCTCTCCGCCGAGGGTGAACGCCGGGCGCAGGATGATGGGGTACCCGAGTTCCAGCGCGGCGGCGCGGGCCTCATCGAGGGTCGTGGCGATGCGACTGTCGAGCACCGGCACGCCCACCTCGCGCATGCGCTTCTTGAACAGATCACGATCCTCGGCGCACTCGATCACGTCGACGTCAGCACCGATCAGCTCAACGCCATGGCGCTCGAGCACGCCGGCCTTGGCCAGGTCGATGGCCAAGTTGAGCGCGGTCTGCCCGCCAAGCGTGGGCAGGATGGCGTCGGGGCGCTCCCTGATGATGATGCTCTCGGCCGATGCCACGTCGAGCGGCTCGATGTAGGTGCGATCGGCCACACCCGGGTCGGTCATGATGGTGGCCGGGTTCGAGTTGACCAGCACCACCCGATACCCCTCGTCGCGCAGGGCGCGGCAGCCCTGGGTACCCGAGTAGTCGAACTCACCCGCCTGGCCAATGATGATGGGGCCGGACCCGAGCACCATGATGGTCTTGAGGTCTGTGCGTGCGGGCATCAGGCCACCACCCGATCGCGGAACGAGCGGAACAGATACGCCGCGTCATGCGGCCCCGGCCGCGCCTCGGGGTGGTACTGCACCGATGCCGCCAGTAGCTCCGGGGCCGCCAGACCCTCCACCGAGCCGTCGAAAAGGCTTGTGCGGGTGACCTGCACGCCGTCCGGCAGTGAATCTGCTGCCACCGCGTACCCATGGTTTTGCACAGTGATCTCCACAACTCCGTCCTCTGCCCGCTGAACGGGGTGATTGGCGCCACGGTGCCCGAACGGCAACTTCTCGGTGCGCAGCCCAAGAGCATGGGCCAGCATCTGATGGCCAAGGCAGATGCCGAACAGCGGAACCTGACCCAGCACGCCCCGGACCGCCTCAATGACCGGCGTGACCGCAGCCGGATCACCGGGCCCGTTGGAGATGAACACCCCGTCGGGGCCAAGGGCGAGGATCTCATCTGCCGTAATGCCGGCCGGTACCACTTCAACGCGCATGCCGGCGCCGGCGAGACCGCGCAGGATCCCCTCCTTCATACCGCAGTCCACCGCCACGATGCGGGGGCCATCGTCGCCCAACGTGCGGGCAACTCCGGCGGCCTCTGACGCGAGGTCGCGGCCGTCGAGCGACGGGTGCTCGCGCACCAATGCCAGAAGTTCCTCCGCCCCCATCTCGGTACTCACGCCGCCGCGCATGGCGCCGTTGTCGCGTAGGTGGCGTACAAGGCGCCTGGTGTCGGCGTCCTCGACCGCCACCACGCCCTGCGCGATGAGCCACGACCTGAACCCCGTGCCACCCGCCACCCCCGGGGAGTCGCCGATGCGCGTGGCGATGACCGCCTCCGGCCACACGCGCTGGCTTTCAAGACACCGGTCACCTGTGCCGTAATTGCCAATCATGGGAGCGCTGAAGGTGAGAATCTGCCCCATGTATGACGGGTCGGTGACCGCCTCCTGGTAGCCATTCATGCCGGTGGTGAACACCATCTCGCCAAGCGCCGTTCCGCGCGCACCCGCAGCGCGCGCCGGCAGCACCAGGCCATCTTCCAGCACGATGACCGCGCTCATCTGACCAGCGCCGAGATCGCCTTGAACTCCGGACCGCCCGCTTGACCGAGCATCTCGAACAGCACCATCTCGGCCGACGTCACATGGGCGCCGGCCTGGGCCGCCTTCGCGAGCCCGGCGTCGCGGTTGGCCACGGTGCGCGAACTCACGGCGTCGGCTGCCACGTGCACCGACGCCCCACGTGAGAGCAGGTCGTGCACCGTCTGGTTGACGCACACGTGGGCCTCAATGCCGCACACCACCCAGGTCTCGCACCGGGCAGCGTCGTAGGCCTCTTCAAACCCCTCCACCCCACAGGCCGAGAACCGGGTCTTCTCAATGACCGGCGTGCCATCGGGCAGGCGCTTGCCAAGTTCGGGCACCGTGTGGCCGAGCCCCTTCGGGTACTGCTCGGTGACGATGACCGGGCGACCCATCACGCCGAAGCCCTCTGCCAGCAGGCCGCAGTTGGCCACCACGGAGTCGAACCCCTCGATGACTGGCCGGAATGCATCCTGGACATCAATGATGATGAGGCCAGCATCGTCGCGATGGGCCAGTGCGGGATGGCGGATGCTCACGCGTTCCTCCGATAGACGTCCTGCCCACCGGCGAGGGTCATAACGACCTGCCCGGTGAGTTGCATGCCGACGAAGGCCGCGTTGGTTGATTTGCTCGCGTACGGCCGCTCGCCCACCACATCGGTGGCGGCAAGATCGACAACAGCGAGGTCGGCCCGTGCGCCGTCGGCGAGGGAGGGAACCGGAAGCCCGAAGATGCGAGCCGGGTTGGTGCTCATGCGCAGCACCAGATCCGAAAGATCCATCCGGCCGCCCACCACCAACTCGGTGTGGCACGCCGCGAAGGCCGTCTCCAACCCGATCACACCAAACGGCGCCGCCGCGAACGGGTTCTCCTTCTCATCCGCCGGGTGCGGGGCGTGGTCGGTGGCGATGCAGTCGAGCGTGCCGTCGATGAGCGCCTCGATGAGCGCCTCGCGGTCATCCGATCCACGCAGCGGCGGGTTCATCTTGAACTTGGCCGGGTCGGGGTCGTCACCCACCACCTGATCGGTGAGCAACAGGTGGTGTGGTGTGACCTCGGCGGTAACCGACACCCCGCGGGCCTTTGCCAGCCGGATCTCCTCCACTGTCTCCCGTGCAGACACATGACAGATGTGAATACGGGCATCTTCATATGCCGCCAGCGAACAGTCGCGCGCAACCTGAACCGCCTCCGACACACCAGGGATTCCGGCAAGTCCGATGCGGGCGGAAATAACACCTTCATGCATCACTCCGGTGCCCGAGAGGCTCATATCCTCCTCGTGCAGCGTGAACAGCAGATCGGCGGCCTTCTGATACTGCAGGGCCCGGCGCATCACTGATGCATTGGCGACAGGCACGCCGTCATCCGACAGCGCTGCTGCCCCGGCCTCAGCCAGGTCACCGTGCTCGGTCAGCTGGTCGCCCATCTGCCCCACCGTAATTGCGGGAATAAAGCCGGTGGGAACCACGGCCTCGCGCGCGGCGCGGTCGAGCAGCGAGCCGAGAATGCTCGGGCTGTCGGTTGGCGGCTGGGTGTTGGGCATGGCGAGCACGGTCACCACACCGCCGGCCGCAGCGCTGGCGGTGCCGGTGGCAATGTCCTCGGCATGCTCCTTGCCCGGGGTGCGCAGATGCACGTGCACGTCGACAAGGCCCGGGATGATGGTGAGTCCGGTGGCGTCAACCACCTCGAGGCCATCGGGGTCGCCCCCGATGACACCGTCACGGACCACCAGATCGCCCTCGCGGTCGATTCCGGCGGCCGGATCGAGGATCCGCGCGCCGCGGATGACCACGTTGGCAAGCGCACCGGGGCGCTGCGGCAGCCGCACCCGCGGATTGGGCACGTAGGTGCTCATGCCGCCTCCAATGTGACGCCGGGCACGCCCGGGGCCGCCGTCTGCGACTCGCTCAGCACGTCGTAGAGCACCGCCATGCGCACCACCAATCCATTTCCGGCCTGGGCCTCGATGAGCGTCGACGGATCGTCGACCACCTTTCCGCTGATCTCGACCCCGCGATTGACGGGGCCCGCGTGCATCACCCGCTGGCCGCTACGCAGCCGGCTGTGATTGACCTGGTACATGCGTGCGTACTCCTCGAGCGACGGCACAAACCCACCGGTGCCCATGCGCTCAAGCTGCATGCGAAGTACGTACACAACGTCGGCATCTGCGATGTCGCGGATGTCGGCTGAGACTTCGGTGCCAAGGGCTTCGCCGAGGTAGCGGGGCACGAGCGTGGGGGGCGCGACAACCGTCACTTTCGCGCCCATCATGCGAAATGCCGAGATGCCCGACCGCGCGACCCGTGAATGCAGCACGTCACCCACGAAGGCCACATGCAGCCCTTCGATGGGAGCGATCTCACGCTGCACCGTGTAGAGGTCGAGGAGTGCCTGGGTGGGGTGCTCCCCGGTGCCGTCCCCCGCGTTGACCACTGCGGCGCTGGTATGCCGGGCCACAACGTCGCAGGCACCCACCTGCGGGTGGCGCACCACGAACACGTCGGGGTCGTAGGCCTCGAGCGTGCGGATGGTGTCCTTGAGGGTCTCGCCCTTGTCCATGCTGGTGCCGGCACCCTTGATGCTCACGACGTCGGCCGACAGCCGCTTGGCCGCGAGTTCGAATGATGTCGACGTGCGGGTGGATGGTTCAAGGAACAGGTTGATAACCGTGCGCCCCCGGAGCGTGGGCACCTTCTTGATATCCCGCTCCATCACCTCGCCAAAGCGCTCGGCCGTGCCGAGGATGCGCCCGATGCCGTCGACGTCGAGGTCACCGATGCGGATGAGCGATGAGCGCGCACTCATGCCGTTGCCTCCAATAGGACCTCGTCGGACCCGTCGATCTCAGCCAGGTGCACCGTGATGCGCTCGCCCGGCCCGGTGGGCAGGTTCCGGCCCACGTAGTCGGGGCGGATGGGCAGTTCACGATGTCCCCGGTCAACGAGTACCGCGAGTTCCACAAGCGGGGGCCGCCCGTAATCGAAGACGGCGTCTATGGCGGCGCGGATGGTGCGCCCCGTAAACAGGACGTCGTCCACGAGGATGACCGTGTGCTTGCCGATGTCGAAGTCGAGCACCGTCTCACCCACCACCGGCACCACGCCGCGGCGACCGCCGCCCACGCCGACGTCGTCGCGGTACAGCGCGATATCGACCGACCCGATGGCCGGGGTCGCACCCGAGAACTCTGTGATGAGTGCGCGAAGGCGATCGGCCAGCGGCACGCCGCGTGTGTGCAGCCCCACCAACGCGATGGCGGATGGGTCGGGGTGATGCTCCACGATCTCGTGGGCGATACGCGCGATCGTGCGCCGGCACTGTTCGGCGTCAATCAAAACCTTGGCAGCCATGGCGCTACCCGTTTGGGGGTGCGAAGAGTCCGGACAGGGACTGGGGTGCGCTCATGTGACTGCTCCTTCCCGGCCTCACAGGACCGGCGTTAAAGGGTTGCGTCGGGCAGCGTAGCAGGGGCCTCCGCGGCTCCCTGTCCATCCTCGCGGGCCCCCCGGCCGATTCGCTCCTGCACCGGCACAAGCCGCGGCTCACCGCGCTCGCGGAACGGGATCTCCACCTGATCGAAGTCGCGGGGCACCACGACAGACTTCACAATGGCCTCGGCCTCACGTCGCACCTCCCGCGGTTGCACGCGCGTGCTGATGTGCGTGAGCGCAAGCATGCGCACCCCGGCATCGCGGGCCAG
>CAMCOB010000075.1 GCA_945876305.1 Bifidobacterium breve | reverse complement strand
AATCGTCGCTGCCCTCGCCGAGTTGCTCGGTGCGCGGCTTGAGGTGGAGAGCGAGCCCGGCACCGGCAGTCGGTTTGCGCTGCATCTGCCGACGGGGCGCACATGAGGCGCATTGCCGCCCTAGTGCTGGCACTCACCATCGCTGGCGCCGCGATGGCATCGGCCGCACCGGTGCTGCGGCTCACGGCGCTGCGGGTGGTCACCGCAAATGGCCGCACTCCGGTGGCGCAGCCCCTCACGCGTGGGGTGGCCTACGCCTATCGCCTGGACTACCGCGTGGGCAGTCGCCACGGGGTACGGGTGACGCGCACCGGCATGTTCGTGTCCCCCTACGGCGACATCCTTCAGCAGATTGCACCCCCGCCCGCCCTGGCTGACCCGGGACGCCTTTTCGCGTCCGGACCCATTCGAGTGCCCAAATCTGAGAGCCCCGGCGACTATCAGTTGCGCTACTCGGTGACCGTCCGCAACTCCAGCGGGTCCACCACGCGCGACACCACGCTGCGCATCCGATTCAGATAGGCGAGGTCGCCCCGGGGCCCACTCCGGCGTAGGATCACTGGGCCGAACCCCGCACTTCGACTCTAGGAAGGCATACATGGCCCAGCATCGCTACCTCCTCCCGGAGGACCGCATTCCGGCTCGTTGGTACAACCTCGCGGCGGACCTGCCGTCGATGCCACCACCACCGCTCAATCCCGGCACGGGCCAGCCGCTCGGCCCCGAGGCGCTCGCCGGGATCTTCCCGATGTCGCTCATCGAGCAAGAGGTGTCGTCGGACCGCTACATCGCAATCCCCGACCCGGTGCGCGAGATCTACGCCATGTGGCGCCCCACCCCCATGTACCGGGCACTGGGCCTCGAGAAGGCCCTCGGCACCACCTGCAAGATCTTCTACAAGTACGAGGGCGTATCGCCAGCCGGATCGCACAAGCCCAACACCTCCGTACCGCAGGCGTATTACAACGCCCAGGCCGGAATCAAGCGTCTCACCACCGAGACCGGCGCGGGCCAGTGGGGTTCGTCGCTCTCATTCGCCTGCAACCTATTTGACATCGAGTGCAAGGTTTTCATGGTGCGGGTGTCGTACGACTCCAAGCCATACCGCCGCATGATGATGGAGACCTGGGGTGGCGAGTGCGTGGCCAGTCCGTCGGAAGAGACCAACGCCGGGCGCGCGATTCTGGCCGAGCACCCCGACTCACCGGGATCTCTGGGTATCGCAATCAGCGAGGCCGTTGAGCAGGCCGCGATGAACGACGACACCAACTACGCCCTCGGGTCGGTGCTCAACCACGTGCTGCTTCACCAGACGGTGGTCGGTCAAGAGGCGAAGGAGCAGATGGAGATGGCCGGCGCCTACCCCGATGTGGTCGTCGGATGTGTGGGTGGTGGCTCCAACTTCGCAGGCCTGGCCTTCCCGTTCCTGCAGGACAAGATTGCCGGCAAGGACATCCGCATCGTTGCGGTGGAGCCCGCCTCGTGCCCCACGCTCACACGCGGTACGTACGGCTACGACTTCGGTGACACGGCGCAGACAACACCGTTGCTTCCCATGCACTCGCTGGGGCATGACTTCATTCCACCGTCCATCCATTCCGGTGGCCTGCGGTACCACGGTATGGCGCCGCTGGTGAGTCACGTGGTGCACACGGGTTTGGTAGAGGCCACCTCGCACGGTCAGGTGGAGTGCTTCGCCGAAGCCGTCCGCTTCGCCCGTCTCGAGGGCATCATCCCGGCCCCGGAGCCCTCACACGCCATCCGCCAGGTGGTTGTCGAGGTCGAGCGCGCACGCGAGGAGGGAGTGGAGAAGACAATCCTCTTCAACCTGTGCGGCCACGGCCACTTTGACATGGCTGCCTACGCCGACTTCCTCTCCGGAAATATGCAGGACCTCGCGGTAGACGAAGGCGAGCTCGCACGCGCCACCGAGGTGCTGGCAGCAATGCCAGGTATCGCCTGATCGCGAGCGGCTTGACGGAAGAACGGAAGTGAGCCGTACCCACGAGGCCGGGGCGCTAATCCGGCACTAATCCGGGGCACTAATCCGGGGTCAGTCCCCCACCGGGGTCAGACCCCGGTGGGGGTCAGTCACCGTCACAGATGTGCACGCTGTGCGTGCGCCCCGGCGCCGGGTCTGTTTCGTGGTGAAATCAGTCCTCGGTGGGGGTCAGTCACCGTCACAGAGGTGCACAGATGCGCCCATCGTGCGCACGTCCATGCTCGGGGTCAGTCACCGGGTGGGGTCAGACCCCGGTGGGGGTCAGTCACCGTCACAGATGTGCACGCTTTGGGCGGGCACATCTGTGACACGGCCTCGCCTATTCGTCCTCCTCAGGTGCTCACAGGGTTCGTGCGCACGACAACTAGGTGGCGGGTGGAGGCTCCGCCGACCCGTCGCGCTCCGCTGCTGCCTTCTTCTTGGCACTCACCTGCAGGCGCCAGGCGCCGTAACAGAGCAGTACGCCCATAACGAGGTATGGCAGCCCGAACAGCAGGTTGTTCCCCTCGAGGAACACAATGAACACGATGCCGCCGGCCACAAATATCAGCCCGAGGAACCACGTGAAGAAGACGCCACTCGCGGTGTTCACGAGGCGACCTCGTCGAAGTGGGCCTCAATCGTCTGGACGACCTTGGGGCCGAGATCGTTCCAGTCGGCCGTGTCGGTTTTGGTGACACTCACGAAGTTCGCGGTGGCGAACACGTTGGTCACGTCGCCCAGCGCAAAGATGCCGGCACCAAGCGGTGAGGCCGCAGGATCGGCGCCTTCCTTGAACGTCTCCGCACCGCCGTCCGTGGACGGACGGTCGAGCGTGAACTTGATGGCGTTCGGGTTTGGCGTGGGCTCGGGTGAAACCTGCACCGGCAGTACCTTCCGGATAGTTCGCGTGACCGGGTAAGGGTAGGGGCTTCGGTGCTGCGACGTCACCCCTTCGGCACGGTCTATGACGGCCGTCCCGTACGGGCGGTTGGTAGCGTGGCCCATATGAGCAATGACGACGAGCGCCAGCGACTGGCCACCCTTCTGTCCGAGCGGGCCCTGTTCAGGGAGTCTGTGGTCCTCTCATCGGGGCGGCGCTCCGACTATTACGTGGACGTGCGGCAGGTGCTGCTTGATCCTGAGGGCGCTTACCTGTCGGGTCGCCTGTCGTACCCGGTGCTCGCTGCATCCAACCCCCAGGCCGTGGGTGGTCTCACGCTGGGCGCCGACCCGCTGGTGTGTGCGGTGAGCGCTGCCGCATTTGCGGATGGCACCCGTTGGACCGGCTTCTTCGTGCGCAAGGAGGCCAAGAAGCACGGCCTGCAGCACTGGATTGAGGGGCCATTTGTGGAGGAGGGCACCCCGGTGGCCATCGTGGACGACGTGCTCACCAGCGGTGGGTCCATGATCACGGCCATCGAACGCGTTCGTGCGGCCGGTGCCGAGGTGGTGTCTGCCCTCGTGGTGATCGATCGCGAGGAGGATGAGGGCCGCGCCAAGGTAGAAGCCGAGCTTGGTGGCGCCCCTCTCCACGCCCTGTTCACCGCACGGGAACTGCTCGCCCTCTGACCCCTGAGGCGCCCCTTGTCCTGCGCGTCGCCGGCCCATTCGCCGATGTCGCGGAGGAGTCGGGGGCCCGCGAGGTGCGGCTGGCGCCCAAGCTTCCCGGAGGCCCACCGGTGGCCGGCGATCGCGTGCGCATCGATGATTCCGGCACCCAGGGGATCGTGCGCGAGATCCTGCCGCGTCGCACGGTGCTCGAGCGCATCGGCAGCGGCGGCCGGGTGCGCACAGTGGTGGCCAATGCCGACCTGCTCGTGGTGATTGCCGCGGTGGTTGAGCCGGCGCTGCACCCGCGGCTTCTCGACAGCTACGCCGTGGCGGCGGTGGCAGGCGGTCTTGAGTTCGCGGTGGTCCTCACCAAGATCGACCTGCCGCACAGTCGGGAGACGGTTGACGAGGTCGTGGGCCGTCAGCGAGCGGCCGGACACCCCGTGATCATGGGCTCGTCTCTCGATGCAGTGATGGTTGAGCAGGTGCGTGATCTCATCGACGGGCGCCTTGCGGTATTCGCCGGACTGTCGGGTGTCGGCAAGTCCACGCTCACCACGGCACTCACCGGCGTGGCGCGCGCCACGGGCGAGGTGTCCGAACGCCTGAGGAGCGGCAGGCACACCACGACCGACCCCAGACTCATCCCACTGCCGGGGGGCGGGGCGGTCATCGATACCGCAGGAGTGCGTGCGTTCTGGCTGCCGCCCATGGAGTACGGCGATATTGCTGCGGGGTTCCCGGACATCGTCGAATGTGCGCCGCGCTGCCGGTTTCGCAGTTGCCGCCACATGGGGGATGCCGGGTGCGCGGCCGAGGTCGAGATCGACCCGGTGCGCCTGTCGTCATACCGCGCATTGGTAGAGGCCGCAGACTCGGCCACGCGTTTTGCACGCGGAAACGCTTCGTAACGTATGCTGCAAACCGTCGCCCATCGGGGCGCGATTGCAGTCCCAACATGACGTCCTGAAGAGGTAAAAAATGAGCACCAAGAAGACCGGTTGGGAGGCCCTCGACAAGTGGGTCGGCGACTCCCCCGCCAGCACCCCCGCTCCGGCAGGCGGCGCCAAGAAGACCGGCTGGGAGGCCCTCGACAAGTGGGTCGGCGACGACGCCGGCACCCCCGCTCCGGCAGGCGGCGCCAAGAAGACGGGCTGGGAGGCCCTCGACAAGTGGGTCGGCGACGACGGTGCCCCCACTGAGGCTGGCCCGGCCGCCTCGTCGGGTGGCGCAAAGTCGTCCGGTGGCGGCTTCTGGGACAAGCTCAAGGCATTCTTCTCGGGCAAGTAGTCACCCCACTCAGGGGTAATTGGACGCGCTCGCAGGGCGCCATGCCGGTAGCATCCGTCGGGTAATCGACGTGAGGAGACGGCATGGCGTCCAGCGATGCGTCAATCGGGCGGATTGAGGAGATTCTCGGCAGTGACGCCGAGTCACTGCTCGGCCACACCTGCACCACCATTCCGGCGGCCAGCATTCATCAGCCGGGTCCCGACTTCATCGACCGCGTCACTGCCGCGAGCGACCGATCCATTCCGGTGCTCCGTTCCCTGCAGCAGATGTACGGCCACGGCCGTCTCGGGGGTACGGGCTTCATGTCCATCCTCCCGGTTGACCAGGGTATCGAGCACTCTGCCGGTGCCTCGTTCGCCAAGAACCCGGCCTACTTCGACCCGGCCAACATCATCGAACTGGCCATCGAGGGCGGCTGCAACGCGGTGGCCACCACCTTCGGGGTGCTGGGCTCGGTTGCGCGCAAGTACGCGCACAAGATCCCGTTCCTGCTCAAGCTCAACCACAACGAGTTCCTCACCTACCCCAACGGCTTCGACCAGATCATGTTCGCGTCGGTCGAGAAGGCCAGCGAGATGGGCTGCGTCGCGGTCGGCGCCACCATCTACTTTGGGTCGGAGGAGAGCAAGCGTCAGATCGTGGAGGTCGCCGAGGCCTTTGAGCACGCGCATGACTTGGGCATGGCCACTGTGCTGTGGTGCTACCTGCGCAACCCGGCCTTCAAGACGGCAGATGATGACTTCCACACCGCCACCGACCTCACCGGCCAGGCCAACCATCTGGGCGTTACCATCGAGGCCGACATCATCAAGCAGAAGGCCCCCGATACTGCTGCGTCGGGCTTCGACACCCTGAAGTTCGGCAAGAGCGACCCACGCATGTACTCGGAACTCATGACCGATCACCCGATCGACATGACCCGCTACCAGGTGGCCCACTGCTACATGGGGCGCATCCCGCTCATCAACTCGGGCGGTGCCTCAGGTGCCAACGATTTGCACGACGCCGTCTCCACAGCCGTGGTCAACAAGCGTGCCGGTGGCGCAGGCCTCATCAGCGGCCGCAAGTCATTCCAGCGCCCCATGAAGGAGGGCGTTGAGCTTCTGAACGCAATTCAGGACGTGTACCTGTGCGATGAGATCGGCTTGGCGTAATTCCCAGCCCCCTGTGGCCCCATTGGAGGATCGCAGGGGGTCGCGCAGCCGAAATGTGTCATCGCACGATGGGCCGTGCGAGTTACCGCCACCGGGTTCTGGTGGTTCGCTGAGGTGTCAGATTCCCATACTCGCTTGGTCCACGCCGAGGCCGTGCGTAGCATAATCGGATGGGCAATCTTCGCCACGAGCGTTCTGCAGGAGGGGTGCTGCTCATCCCCATTGGCGAACGTCTTCTCGTTCCCCTCATCACGGTGCCGGGTACCGAGGTGGTTGGCCTGCCCAAGGGGCGGCTCGAGAAGGGCGAGACCCGGGCCGAAGCGGCCATTCGTGAGGTGCGCGAGGAGGCCGGGCTCACCGGCATGGTCATCGAGACGCTCGGTACCATCTCGTACAAGTTCTGGGCGCAGTCCGAGAAGGTCCGGGTCAGCAAGAGTGTTGAGTTCTTCCTCATGCTCTACCGCGCCGGGTCGCCTTCCAAGTTCGCAGACGCCGAGGTTGACAACGTGCGCTTGGTGCCGATCGAAGAGGCCGAGGCACTCATCACCCA
>CAMCOB010000074.1 GCA_945876305.1 Bifidobacterium breve | reverse complement strand
CGATGAGCGTGACGAACACGTTGGCGGGGTCCTGCCCCGTGCTGTTCACCACCGTGATCTTGTACGCGGGAGTGCTCCCCGCCGCAGCGATGCCCACCCATGCGAACAACGTCGCACACACAGCGCCGATCACGGTGGTGGTGATCTTGCGTCGGAAGGGGGGCATCAATGGCTCCTGGTGAGTGGTTTGGAATCTCGAGCCGACGTTGCAGGGTAGGTGCACGCGGTTTCAAATGGCCGCGCCGCCGATTGAGCACCCCGGTTGCAGGGAAGAATCCAAAATCAGCATAACTCACCTTCCGGAACATGGGGACAGGTTGGGTCGTCCCGGAAGAGAACGCCGGTCTTGGTCCAAGGCCCGGCACGGCTCCCCCCGCATGCGCGCGCCCATCCGCATGAGGCGCATTCCCCGGCGAGGAGGGATGGATCGCGCAGTGCGCGGAAGAGCGGAGATCGTCGGACTTGAGGGCTACGGCCTCAAGGTTGTGGAGCGCGTGCCCATCGAGGTGGTGCCCAGCAACGAGAACGCCCGGTACCTGGCCACCAAGCGCGACAAGATGGGGCACATCCTCCATCACAACGGGCTCGATCTTGAGGCAGACCCCCAGACCTAGGCCATAGGCGAGGCCCCCTCCTCTCGCGCCGATGACATTGCCTCGCGCCAAGCGCGTACAGTCGTTTGAATTCCCTCACCTTGAAAGAGGCGCTACATGACACCCCGAACCATGCTTGTACTCGCCGCCGGCATCGCTGTCGTCTCAGCCCCCACGATCGCGACCGCCACCATGGTCTACGTCGCACCTCCCGCGAAGGGCTCCACGACCTCGTGGGTGATGATGGCCAACGACGACGGCTCCAATGCCGTGAAGGTTGTCGCCGGCACCGCGGCGTCCATTTCTCCCGATGGGGCTCGCCTGGCGTATCAGGTGTGGAGCCCGAAGCAGGACAATCCGACAAGCAACGTGCGCGACCT
Organism: Bifidobacterium breve; assembly: GCA_945876305.1. GTDB lineage: Bacteria > Actinomycetota > Thermoleophilia > Miltoncostaeales > Miltoncostaeaceae > SYFI01. The sequence goes on along the minus strand of CAMCOB010000074.1, from coordinate 5,819 downwards.
CGCCTCTGGGGCCACGGCTGTCCTTACCGGCACCTGCCAGCCCGGTGTGCTCCCGTGGTCGCCCGACTCGACATTGCTCGCCTGCGCTACAGAAACGGCGAACGCGAAGGGCTTCGTCACAGGAAACGGCCTCGGGCTGGCGCAGATCCCGGCGTCGCTCGAGGGCGTGTCGTCCATTCCTGTCGGCAACTACATCCCGGCCCCGGGCAACGCGGTGGCATATGGCGTCGCCTTCTCGCCCGACTCCACGCAGATTGCCTTCAGTCTCATGAAGTTCGGGAGTCGCGCGGCTGCGGGCACCCTGTACGTGGCGCCGGTCGCCAACGCCACAGCCCGCACCGCGGTGCTGGCCCGGGCAGCGGCGCCGGTGTGGAGCACATCGGGCATCGCGGCGATGCAGAGCACCAATGTCACGGTGACCTTCAACGGGGCGCGTACCCCCATGGTGCACACCCAGATCTGGACCATCAGCCCCGACCTCTCCTCAAAGAAGCAGCTGACGCACTACAAGGCATCCGGTCTCATGGCCGGCCCCGGGCCAGTGGCATGGTCGCCGAGCGGCAACATGGTGTTCGGGTTCATCGGCGGTGAGGACCACATGGGCATGGCAACATTCCGTGTCCCCGGCGGGGCCATGACGACCTTGTTGAGCAGCGGCAGCGGCAGCGGCAGCCTTCAGACCGCGGTGGCCGTGTCGGCCGACGGCAAGCGACTGCTCTACACCGCTGGCTCCGAGGACACCCCGGCTGCCATCAAGACGACGAGTCTGACTGGACGCGGCACACGCACGCTCGTTCCACGGGCGCTCACCGTGTCGGTCACACCGAACTGGAACGGTTGACCGGGACATGACTGCGACCGCTGCCCCGGCCCGTGATGCGCCGGGGCAGCGGTGGTGTCAGGAATGGCACGCCACCAAGGTGCGGGGTGTCCGTTTGGGACACGCGGTGGGGGGGAGGACCACCAGATGCGCTGGGGGTCGAAACGCGTTGCGGGTGCCCAAGTGCCGGTGACATGAGTCGCGTGGTCGATCAACGGGGACTCGTATCAGGGAAGCCCGGGTGGCCATGCAATGACGGGGTAATGTTTCCCACTATCGCCTCCTCACCTGACCAACTTCCGGGAAAGCATGCCCATTCCCGGCAGCAACGAGGCCGACGACGGCTGGGTCTCTTCGTCGTTGGCGTGGTTGCCGCGGCGCTTGTGGGCCTGGGCACCGCGGGGTGCGGTGGCGGAAGTGACGCCCCGGTGGCCGAGTATCGGGTGCGACCCGTTCGTACGGTGCACTTGGTGGTGCCACTCGGTCTTGCGGGCGGGGATGCCAAAGACATGCGGGCCGCTGTGGAAATGGCCCTCGCTGATGGTGGAGACGCGATATCGGGGGTGCGGATTCGCCTTCGCACAAATAACACCTCTGGGCCCACGGGCGCCGAGTCGGCTGCGCGCGCTGTCGATGCTGCCGAGACGGCAGCCATTGACCCGTACTCGCTCGCGGTCATCGGTTCGATCACATCAAATGGCATGCGGCAAATGGCTCCTATTCTCAACCGCGCCGGCTTGCTTCATGTGAGCGTGACAGCAACAGCAGTGGACCTGACCCGTCGCGACGACGGCCTGCCGGCACCGCCAACGGCAGTCGCACCCACGGGAGTCCGCACCATCGTCCGCGTCGTGCCCAACGACTTGGTGCAGTCGAAGGCGCTCGCCACCTACATGCGCGACGAAGGCGTGAGCAGCGTCTCCGTGGTGCGGGATGGCACCATTTACGGGCAGGGGCTCGGCCGCGATGTTGTAACCGCCTCCCGGGAAGCCGGTCTGAAAATTGACGGCCCTCCCATCACGATCACACCCGAGAACGCCGCTGAGGTGGGACGCGCCATCGGGGTTCGCCACAAAGATGACAACGCCCGGTGGGCGCTCATGATCGCCACAAACGATCCAATCACGGCGCTCCGTGTCGCCCGGGCCGCGGGTGCGTCTGATGAACAGATGGTGATCTTTGCGCCCGATGGGCTTGCGCTTCGGGGGTTTCATGGTCGCCTCGGGCGCCTGGAGTCCCGTACCTATCTCACCAGCTACCTGCTGCCGCTCGCCGCGTATGGACCCCGGGGAAAGCAGGCACACGATCGACTGGCGAAGCGGCTCGGGCATAGTCCCAGCAGCCTTGTGCTCTTCGCCTACGAGGGAATGGCGCTCACGCTCGACGCAATCCGCACGGCCAATGAGACCCCCGGGTTTGTGGATATGCCGATCGACCGCGAACGCGATCTTGTACGCGAGGCGGCTCTGTCCACAGATACGCGCGACTCGGTCATCGGCACCTACTCCATCGATATCTTCGGAGACACCACCACCACCCTGTTTGGTGGATATCGGGTGGAAGATGGCAAGCTCGTGCGTGGGCGGTCATTTGCAACCGGATCTGTTTCGTGACGATCCTTTACGCGGTCCTCGTGCTTCTCGCCATTGTGGGTTTTGGCGTGGCTGCGGTCGTCTACACACGGTGGCGCGGGCGCCGAGGTGACTTCGTACGGTTTCCTGAACTTGCTGCCGAGCGGCCCAACGACCTGAACTTCGGCTTCGCCATCATCCTCGGTTTCGTTCTGGTGGCCGCGCTTCAGAACTTCCAAGGAGCGCAGCAGGCGGCGGTGACGGAAGGGCGGGCTCTCACCACCATGTCGCGGTCAGCCTTGGGTATCCCCGCCCAGCTGCGCGATGACCTCTCGCACCAGTTGGTCTGTTATGGGCGTGACGTCATCGAGTACGACTGGGCGAATAACGACAGCGGATCCGGGGGGCTGACTGCAGGCGGAAGCCCGTTCGCTGATGCATCCGGCGACCGCATCTCGCAGACGCTTGCGCGCATCTCCACCACAGATGGCGTGAAGGATGCCGTGATGGGGTCGCTCATCGACGGGGAGACAGCCCTTCGTGAGGCACGCGCCCAGAGGTTGGATATGGGCACCCATCTGCCAGTTCTGTTCTGGGTAATGGTCGTCGTGGGCGCCATGCTCGTCATCGCGCTGAGTGCCGTGCTGATGGCCAAGGAATTCGCATGGCTGCAAACGTTCGTCGTCTGTGGCTCCGCCATCATTATTGCCTTCACCGTCATCCTCATCGGATCGCTCGACCGTCCCTATTCCGGAGAGTGGCCTCTCCCCGTGGTAGAGCCAACTGCGATGACCCGTGCCGTGGCATCGATTTCCCAGTTCGCCCTCGATCCGCGAGTGGATGGATCGTGCCCGTGATCCCGTTCGCAGGACGACCCTCATGACCCCGGCCATTCGTCGGGCCGTCCTCATGAGCTTCATCGCCGTTGTCCTCATCGGGATTGCGATGTGGGGTTCCGCCATTGGCGCCGTCCCTGCACCCACCGACGGCTCGGCCACCAGTGCCAATCGCGCCGAAAAGACCATCAAAGTGGGCTATGTCACCTCACCCACGCACCCGTATGGCAAGGCGCTGCAAATGTTCGCCGATCGGGTCGGCAAAGTCTCTTCGGGCCGACTCGGTATTGAGCTGGTTCCCACGTATGCCGGTGGCGATGACATCCAGCTTCTAAACGACATGCGCGATGGCACCATCACGGCCGGGTCGGTGTCAGCAGCGGTGTGGGAGCTCGAAGGCGTGGATTCGTTCGAGGCCCTGCAAATGCCGTTCCTCGTGAACAGCTACGCCCTGGAGAGTGCTGTGCTCGCGAGCCCCATCGCCGCGCAGATGCTGAAGGGGACGAAGGCAATCGAGCTCACCGGGATTGCGATTCACGAAGGGGGCATCCGCAAGCCGGCATCTGCCTCATCGTGCCTGCTCTCACCGTCCGACTTCGCGGGGGTGAAGGTGCGCTCGGTGGAATCGCCCCTCCTCACCACCAGCTTGTTTGCGCTCGGTGCCAAGCCGGTGCTTCTTCCCTTGAGCGACGTCTATCTGGGGCTTAAGCAGAAGGTGGTACACGCGATCGAGGCCAACCTAGGGCTGGTGTACACGCAGAAACTGTACGAGGTGCTCACCTGCATGTCGGGCAATGTCAATCTGTGGCCCTTTCCCACCGTGCTGGCAATGAACACGCGAGCGTGGAACCGGTTGACCGATGACCAGGAGAAGTGGATCCGCGCGGCCGCGAAAGATCTTGCATCCGACTCCCTCGCCATCTTGACCGACCCCGCGAGCACTCTGGTTGGGGACCTGTGCACCGCGGGTCTCAAGTTCGGTAACGCCTCACCTGCGCAGATCGCGGCGCTTCGCGCAGCCGTTCAGCCCGTGTATGACAAGTACTCACGCAAGCAGCCAACCGGCAGCATCATCAAGCAGATCGAGGCCCTGAAGGCATCCATCTCGCCCCCTGTACCCAAGCCATTCCCCGCGGGTTGCACCGCGCCGTAGTCGAGTGGCGCGGGCGCACGCCGGGGAGCGCGCGTATCCCGGTCGTGGGGGAATGACGCGCTGCTGCCCCCTGCGGCTGCTCACGAGGGATGCTGCTGCATGCCGCCTCTCCGAGCACCGGGTGAGTGGCATCGCCACCAGGGCATCCGCAGTGGGCTTGGGCTGGCTCCGCATGTCGACTCGGGCGACGATGTCGCCCGGCAGGCGGCGCCTGCCGGTGACTACCCCAGGGGGACGTTGATCGCGACGCCGCCGATCACGCCGGTGTACCTGCGCGCGCCGTCCTTGGCGAGGTCAAGGTAGCCGTCAAGCGAGCCCGGACCATCAACTGTCAGGCGACCCTCGAAGTGCGACTCCACGGCATTGAGGGCGCCTGAGATCCGCACACCCGCCGTATCGCTGAAGTTCGTAAACCGGACTGTCTGACCGAGCATTCCCGACACACGCATGAATCCCCCCCGCACCCCCGGGATTCCTCCCAGTCCGGCGTCGGTGCCGGCGCTCAGTGAGTGCAGTCCATCCTGAATTGAGAAGCGCGCGGCGTGGGCCACCCGGCCGGGGTTTCCCTTCGCACCCATTGGCGACAGCGCACCGACTGTCGCAGCGGGGGCGGGGAAGGGGGCCATCGTGATGGCGACCGTCACGCGCGAGCAGGCGCCCGTCTGGATGGTCTTTCCGGAGAGCAGGCGTGCCACTTGGGTGCCGGCGCAACCAAGGTTGTCGGTGAGGTCATGGCCCCAGCCCGGTGCCACCACCACGGCTGCGGACGGCGATCTGGCGGCAACGGCACGTGCGCTGGCGGTGGGGGTGCGCAGGTCCTGGCCGCCGGCGAAGAGGAGCGTGGGAACGGCAGGGAGCGGCCCAGGCGTGAGGGGATCGGTGGCCGCGTCGGGCCATGCAATGCAGGCCGCAGCGGCTGAGGCGGCGCTGGCATTGGCGATCGAGAACGGAGCCAACGCTGCATCACCCATATCCGCAAACGCCTGGCCGAGGGACGCCGTGCGCACCCCGGTCGGATCCGCCGTGGTCCAGGGGGGCGTTGAATCGGCACACGCGGTTGCGAAGAACAGGGCATTTGAGACTTCGGTGACGGGCGGAGACCCGCCCGAATTCGCAAGAGCGGCAAGGCGGAAGAGCGGGGCGGCATCTCCTCTGGCAGCCGCATTGATTGCACCGGGATACAGGGCGCGCATCCCAGAACTGAGATCACCCATCATCAACAGGCCCGGCAGGTCGCCCTGTGCCCCCGGCCCACCGATCTCCGCGCGCACCATGCGGCCCCTGGTGGTGGTTCCCATCCCGCGCAGAGGGGCATCCGCTGTGGCGGCAACAACGCGCGCCACATCGCCGACCGGGTTGGTGGTGATACCCGAGCACGCCTTCTTCGCACACAGCGCGGTGAGCATGCCGGGGACGGCTGCCCACGTTGCCGGGGCAAG
>CAMCOB010000073.1 GCA_945876305.1 Bifidobacterium breve | reverse complement strand
GCCGGCGGCCGGGATGGAATTCCCCGATTTGATGCCCTGCGTTCGTGGACCCTCGCCGTCGAGGTGCTTGGCGGGCTCGTGGTGAGCGCGTGCCTCGGGGCCAGCGTGGCCAATCGCGACGCCGACGGCGGCTGGTTTGGACTGCAGGTGGCCACGGGCACCACCCGGGCTGTGGTGACGCTCGGGCGTGTGCTCGGGCGCGTACTGGTGCTGGTGGGGACATTCGCGGTATGGATGGGGCTGGCATGGCTCTCGGGCCTGCTTATCGGCAACGGCTCCGACTGGCCGCTGATCGTCACCGGGTTCGCCGGTATGGGCAACATGCTCGTGGTGCTCACCGTGGCTGCCGTGTGCAGCGTGGCGCTCGGTCCGGTGTCGTCGGGAGTGATGGGCGTGCTCACATACATCTTCTCCCTGGCGCTGGTGAACATGTCGTCGGCAGCCGAGGCCGACGTAATCGGTACGTCGTGGTCGGGCCTCATCAGTTCGCTCTACTTCATCTTCCCGCGCGGCATCGTGTCGCCGCTCGTCGCCGACCTGCAGGCCCGGGACGTCGCGGGCCTCGCCGCGCCGCAGGTTGAGGTGAATGGCAACATCGTGTTTATCCAGCCCGCATCGTGGGCCACGGTCATCTGGACCCTCGGCTGGTGCGTGCTGCTGGCGCTTGCGGCGGCGGGCGCCATGCGCCGGCGTGCGCTCTCCTAACGACCCGCGCGTACATGGGCGTACGGTCTCTCAGGGGCCCCCGTCCCCCACAGGGAGCGTTCCTTTGCCTCACGGTCCCCTGGGCCGACGCGCGACGCCCCTCGCATCCGCGGCCGGACAACGCGACTACGCGGAGACCGGCTCCCGGACCATGCGCTCGTACAGCGTGTCCCGCTCCCGTGGCTGCTTGCCACCCGCGCGCACCAGATCGCAGATGCGATCCTGGGTGAGCCCGAGCGGGGTCTGCACGGTGGTGGCGTGCGCGATGCGCTCCTCAGTAAGGGTGCCCGAGAGGTCGTCGAGCCCATAGGAGAGGGCCTCCGACGTGATCTCCTCACCCAGCATTACCCAGTGCCCCTTGATGTGCGGGAAGTTGTCGAGCACCAGACGCGAGACGGCGATCGTGCGCAACTTCTCCTCGCGCGAGGGACCAGGCAGATAGGCGAACTCGGTATTGCCGGGCAGGAACGGCAGCGGGATGAATGCCTGAAATGCGGCCGGCTGCTGCTCGCGAAGGGCCTCATCCTGCACCTCGCGAAGCTGCACCATGTGGTCCACCTTCTCGGCTGGCGTCTCAAAGTGACCAAAGAGCAGAGTGGCGTTGGTACGCATGCCCATGCGGTGGGCGTCGCGGTGAACCTCCAACCAGGTGTCTGACCCCACCTTGCGGTCGGCAATGATCTTGCGCACCCGGGGGCTGAACACCTCTGCCCCGCCACCGGGCATGGTGTCGTGGCCAGCGGCCATGGTGCGCTCGAGCGCCTCTCGATGGCCAACCTTGGCCAGCTTGGCGCAGAAGTCGATCTCCACGGCGGTGAGCGCGGTGAGTGCCACGTGCGGCAGCGTGGACTTGAGCTCACGGAAGAGCTCCTCGTAGTACTCGAGGGTGAACTCCTTGGTCATGCCACCCACGATGTGCAGCTCGGTGATCCCGAGATCCGACAGCTCCTGCGCGCGGTCCACCAGTTGGTCGACCGAATATGCGTAGGCCCGTGGATCGTGATCGGTCCACACCGCGAAGGCGCACAGCCCGCACCCCACCACGCAGATGTTGGTGGGGTTGAGATGCGCGTTGACGTTGTACGTCACCGCGTCGCCGTGCAGGCGACGTGCCACCTGATCGGCCGCGGCCCCGAGGTCCTCAAGGGGGGCCTGCTCGTAGAGCGTGACGGCCTCGTCGGCGGTGATGCGCTCGCCCTCGGCGGCGCGGGTCAGGATCGCATCAATCATGCGTCTGACGCTAACACGGCCGGCCGGTACCCCAGAGGGTCATCCGCCCCCTGCACGGCGGGCATTCGACGTCCTCAGACAACCTACGATGCAGCCATGGCAGAGCATGCACTCAAGGAATGGGCATCAGTCATCGCCGCAATGCTCGCCGGTGAGCAGGTGGTGATGCTGCGAAAGGGCGGCATCGGCGAGAAGCGCTTTGACGTGCCGCATCAGCACTTCTTCCTGCTTCCCACTCACCTGCACCAGCGCCCCGACCTGCTGACCCCCGACGCACGCGATACCTACGCGGCCGATCTGGCCATGCGCGACGAGCCCGGCCGCAATCTCATCACCGCCTGGTGCGACGTGCACGAGGTGCACCCCATCAGCGAGCAGGCCGAATTGGATGCCCTCGACGGCTTCCATGTGCTGGGAGCCGACTACGCGCAGTCGCGGCTCAAGTGGCGTCCCCGGCAGCCACTGATGACCGTGGTGGTGCGCGTGCACCGGGTCACCCCGACCATCGATCTGGAGATGACCGAGGAGATGGGCGGATGCGTGTCGTGGGTCGCGCTGCCCGACAGCGTTCCAACGCCCGGGGCCGCACCGGTGCTGGATGACGCGCAATTCGACGCACAGGCCGCCGCCATCGCGGATGCGCTTGCATCTCTGGCGCCGCACGGCGCCTCAGCCGCCGCGCCGCTCGGATAGCCTGCCGTCATGGCGTACACGGATGAATTCGACGCGGTCGTGGCCGAACTGGCCAGCGATTGGGCTTTTTTCGAGTGCTACATCACCGTGGAAGACCCACTGCGGCTGTCAGACGCGCGCGTGGCGCTCGCACGGGCGAATGGGCGACCCATCCGCACCTCAGGCGATCACGACTTCGAGGTGACTGTGGCGCACGATCACGGCCGTGGCGCACGTGCCGGCGTCGTGCGATCGGCCCTTCGCACCCTCGACGACCTGGGAATCGCCGGTCGCATCTGGCTCGGTGCTGCATACGACGACCTTCGCCCCGCCCCCGCCCACCGCTACGGGCCGTAGGCACTGATGTACCGCGACGAGGATGACCTGCAGCTGCTCACCGAACTGGCGGGTGTGCTCGACCAAGTGGTGATCGAAGCCGGACTGTCGTCTGGCAGCTACCTGTTGCTGCGTGAGCTTGCCGCCGATCCCGACGGGCGGAGCCTCGCCCAGCTGGCCGAGATCTTCGGAACCGACACCGACGAGATCGCCAGCGCAGCGGGATCCCTCACCACCGCGGGAATTACCGCGGTTGAGGGCAGCAACATGGTGGCCACAGGAGTGGGCCGTCAGTTGGCCGAGCAGATCGAAAGCGACGGCAACGTGGCCATGCGCGAGTACGTGCTGGAGCGCCCGCACACTGCAACCGTCTACGGCCTGGTGGCGTCAATGCAGTCGGGGCGGTTTACGGTGACCGACCTCCTCGAGTTCCTGATGGAACCTGGCGAGGACGACCCCGAGGACTAGTCCGATGTGCCCACCCGCGCCGGTGACCCCGGGGCGTATGGGCCGGCGATGATCAGCCACCGGATGTTGCCGACGAGGCGCAGCACGGGAGAGACCCGAGCGATCGCACCTGAGCGCGTCAGGGGTCATGGGTAGCCTCGCTGCATGCGCGCACGTGAAATCCCGGGCACCGGCATCACCGTGTCCGAAATCGGCTTCGGTGCCGATGCGTTCGCCTCCGGGTGGTGGGGTGATCACGGCGACGACGAGGCAATCCGGCTGCTGCATGCCGCGCTTGACCGGGGCGTGACGCTGTTCGACACGGCCGACCGGGACGGGGATGGGCGCGTGGAGTCGATCCTGGGCCGCGCGTTCGCCGACCGGCGCGCCCGCGTGGTGCTTTCCACCAAGGTGGGATACGACTGGCATAACGCCGAGCCCATGGGCCGTGCCAAGCGGGCCATGCCCCAGGACTTCCGGCCAGAGCGCATCCGCGACGCGGTTGAGGACAGCCTGCGCCGGATGGACGCCGACTACCTGGACATCTGCGAGTTGCACCATGCCCCGCGCCGCGTACTCGCCGACGATGCGGTGCTCGACACGCTTGACGCCCTCGTGAATGAGGGAAAGGTGCGGGCCTTCGGTGCAGCGATTCCCGCTGGATCCCGGCCCGGAGATGGGCGTCGGCTCATCCGCGCCAAGCGGGTGCCGGTGCTCGACGTGGAGATCAACATCCTCGATCACGACCCCGGTGCCGAACTGGCAGGGCTCGCAGAGGCGTCCGGTGCATGCGTCATCGCACGCAGGCCACATGCGTGGGGGATGCTTGAGGGCAAGTACACCACCGAGACCACGTTCCCCCCCACCGACCCGCGTGCGCACCTCAGCCGGGAGTGGCTCGAGAGCGGCCTCGCACAGGTGGCCACGCTCGGATTCCTGGCCGATGGCCGCCCGTGGACGCTGGCCCAGGCATCACTGCGATGGGTGCTCGACCGCCCCGGTGTGGCGTCAGTTGTGGCCGTTATCCACTCGGAGGATCAGTTGGACGAGTTCACGCAGACGCCGGATTTGCCGCCGCTCGACGCGACGGACCTCGCCCGCATCGAAGATCTCATTGGGAGCGGGTTCGTGGCGGTGCCCGAAGTGACCGGCGAGCAGGCGGCTGATTCAGGCTCTCCCGATGCCAGCCAGCCAGGGGACACGACGCCCCACGACACGCCGGTTACCGCAGCGGTGTGATGTGGGCGGCGGTCATCTCGTCCGCCCCCTCCTCGATCGCATCCATTCCCGCCGCGACGACGCCGCCCAGGGCGTCAGCAAGCCCTGCCGCGGCCGCAGCCGACTCCACGGCGCCCAGCGCGCGCACGAAGTCGGGCGCGAGTTCATCCTGCTTTGCCACAAGCGGCTCGGTGGCGCCCACGAACGAGGCATATGCGGCCCGCGCCCGGTCCTGACGGGCGATGGCGTCGTCGAGGGCAACGAGCGATGCGATTACCCGAAGCGGGTCCTCGCGCCAGTCGGCCAACTCCCCCGCACACACGCCGGCGCGCCGCAGGGCATCGATGGCCACGACGATGTCGGTCTGCCACGGCACAAGCTCCTCAAACGCCGGCGCGAGTGCCCGGAGCGCATCCGGGTCGATCAGGTGCTCGGCGCTCTCCACCACCAGGGCGACGCGGGCGATCTCATCAACCCGGGCGCGCGAGGTCTCCGGCTGCATGTCGTCACGCAGGCACAGGAAGGCCGGCCCCTCAAAGGCCACCAGATACGACCGCCCGCCCGTGCCCGGCTCAACCGGACGCAGGCCGATGGGAGGGTCGTCGTGCACATCCATCGCCGCCGCGATGGCCGATTCCAGATCGGCGGAGAGCCGGTGCAGGGGATCGCTGCTCACGTCATCCCCCCGGTGCTCCCGGCGTACACTCGCGACCCGTGAATGCCTCCACCCCACCCCGTGCCGCCCACCTCGCGGTCGTCCTCCCCGATGTACTGGCCGCCCGCGGGTACACCGACAAGGGCGGAGATGCGATGCGAGCCAGCGTCATGCTGGTGCTGTTTGACCACGACGGCGCTCCGCACCTGCTCCTGACCAAGCGCACCGATCACCTCGTGCACCATGCCGGCGAGGTGGCCCTCCCGGGGGGCCGCTTTGAGGATGGCGACGCCGACCTTCTGGGCACGGCGCTCAGGGAGACCGAGGAGGAGATCGGTGTTTCCGCACAGTCGCTCACGGTGCTCGGACGTCTCGACGATGTCGGCACGATGGTGTCGGGATTCACGGTGCGCCCATGGATCGCGTATCACGCGGACGGGCGCCCGGAGGTCGTGGTGCAGGAGGACGAAATCGCACGCGTGATGGAGGTGCCGCTCGCTGACGTGCTCGCCGCGCATCGCAACATCCCTGCTATTCCCGATGCATCCACGTTGCGGTACCCACTGATGGGCGAGGACGTCTGGGGGCTCACGGCGCGCATCCTCCACACGTTCTCTGAGGTGGTGCAGGGCGCCGACCGCTAGTCGGTGACGCGCTCGACCTCGAGCGAGGGCCGGGCCGGAAGGTCCGCCTCGCCCGCCGGGCCGCCCTGACCATCAATGGCCAGGGCCTGCAGCCGAACCACCTGCGCGACGATCTCAGGAATGCGCGGGTGCCCATCCGGAAGCTCCGCCCCGTATGCACGGACCCGGTCACGTATCTGCAGCGCGAAGTGCGGCGTGGCCGCCCCCACGAGCCGTGCGAGCTCATCCTCAGAAGGAATGCCGTAATCAAGTTCAAGAATCGTCATCGGGCCAGATCGTAGACCGGGCCCCGGCGCACCGGCCCGGGCTGCGGCAGGGGGCCCTGCCATTTCTCAGGGCACCCCGTACGGGGGTCCACCCTCCAGGGGGCCCCACTGGCCGCGCCCGGCAGTGCGTGCATCCGCCTCAAGGTCGTCAAATAGGTCCTTATGTGTGGTGTTAGGCACGAATGCGAACGACTCGGCCATGCCCGCCCGGACCAACTCGGCATTCACCATGACCCGCCCCACATACACGTAGGCCAGCGTGCGGCCGTAGGCATCGTGCACTTCGCGGTCGGTCTCCAGCCGCACATCTACGCCGGCCACCAGGCGCCGGTTGAATACCGCCGCGCGGGCTGCGAATCGCTCAACGGGCTTGCGGGGATGATGCAGTTCGGGTGTGTCCACACCCAGATAGCGCACGGTGCCCACGTCGGCCACCACGATGGTGTCGCCATCGAGCACGCGCACCACCCGGCCAGACAGCACCCCCACCTGATCCCCGGTGCCGCACCCAGATGCCACAAGTGTAAGAATCATGGCTCCACATGCGGCAATCCGCACACCGTGCGCCCCCCGCCGGGCCCATCGCTCGGCTAACATCCAGCAAGCGCCGCGATGGAAGGAACGGGCGATTGGCCCAGAGGGATGACGACAAACTTGTGCGGCAGCTTTCGCTGGTCGCATTCCTGATGGCGCAAGCGCGCCCTGTCACCGCCGAGGAGATCCACGAGGCGGTTGAGGGCTACGGCGGTATG
>CAMCOB010000072.1 GCA_945876305.1 Bifidobacterium breve | reverse complement strand
CGCTTTGCCCAGACGATGAATGCAGGGTGGGCGTACGCAGTGACCACACTCATCTGCTCGCGGGAAAGGTTCCGATCGGGTGAGTGTTTTCTGAACCTCTCTCGGCAGAGCGGCTACTCCGGCGCGTAGGTGCGCTCCAGATGCCGGATGAATGGCTCGGCGGAGAGGTCGCTTCCGGTGGCCTGTTGCATGAGGTCCGGGGTGCTCATCGTGCGCCCGTGGCAGTGAACCGTCTCGCGTAGGAAGTGGAGAAATGGCGCCGTGCCCTGAGCGCGGATGGTCTCGTCAATCGGCCCCACAGCCCGCTCTGCGACGTCGGCCAGCTGCGCGGCATAAAGATTGCCGAGCGTGTAGGTGGGGAAGTAGCCGATAATGCCCGCCGCCCAGTGAATGTCCTGAATGGCACCCTCCGCCGGGGAAGCGGGGGAGATTCCGAGGAGGTCGTGAAGTCCTTCGTCAAAGGCCCCGGGAAGGTCTGTGACATCGAGGTCGCCGAGGATCATCGCCCGCTCAAGGCGCGCGCGAAGGACGATGTGCAGGTCGTACGTGACCTCGTCGCTCTCCACGCGCCGACTGGTGCGCTCCACGCGGTTGAGCGCACGGAGATAGTCATCTGGCCCGAGACCCGCTGACGGAAGGGGGAACCGCTCCGACAGCATCGGTGCGACGACCTCCCAGAACGCACGCGACCGCCCGATGTGGTTCTCCCAGAAGCGGGACTGCGATTCGTGCGCGCCGAGCGACGGGGCATCGCCGGCGAGGGTCCGTCGCCACGCCTCGGGGATACCCTGGTCGTACAGGGCATGGCCGCCCTCATGCATAACGGCCATGATTGATGACAGTGGATCGGCGACATCCACGCGCGTGGAGAGCCGCGTATCGCCTGCACCAAGGCCCATGGTCACCGGATGCGCCGTGCGGCCGACAAGGCCCCTGGTCTGGTCGAAACCGATCTGGTCGGCGATTGCCGAGGCGAGGGCCATCTGTCGGTCGCCATCCCACTCGCGCTCGGGAAGTGCGGGCCCGCCTGCGCCTGCGAGGCGTTCAACGAGAGGGGCAACGCGGGCGGCGAGATCATCAAGCACCGGCTGCAGGTCGGCGTAGGTGGTCCCGGGCTCGTACAGGTCGATGAGGGCGTCATACGGATCGCCTCCGTCTGCCAGGCAGGTCGCCTGCTCGCGCGTCAGGGCAACCAGCGGCCTGATGCCCTCGACAAAGGCCGACACATCACCCCGCTCGCGTGCATCGGTCCAGATCGCCACCGACCGCGACGACATCTCCGTGAGCTCGCGAACCAGGGCCTCGGGGACCCGCTCGGCGCGGGAGCGCTCCCGCTGCGCCTCGTGCGCTGATGCGGCACGGACCGGGTCACCCGACTCCCGTAGCTGCTCGAGGGCGTCGCCCACTGATGGGTCAAGAAGAGCACGGTGGTGCAGCCCCGCGAGTGTGGACAACTGAGCGCCGCGCGCCTCGGCGGCCCCGGACGGCATGATCGTCTCGCGATCCCACTCGAGCACCGCCGACGCGCCCTGCAGGTCGGCAAGCGTTCCCATCCACTCGCATGCGGTGGCCCATGACGCGGTCTCGTTCATACGGTCAAGTTACCGGGGCCGGGTATGCTGAGCCGCGTGAACAGACGCCCTGCACTGCTGATCCGATGGGAAGACCTTGCGATCGGCATTCAGGTTGCCGCCGCGTTCGTCGTCTCGTTCGTCGGGATCGTCGCAATCCACATGGTGTTGATTAACCAGCCACTTGAGCGGAGCCTCTGGTACGGCCTCTTCTGGGGGGTACTCGCAACGGTGGTCATCGTGTCGGGCACGCGCACTGAAAGGGCACGCAGGCTTCGTGAGCAGGACCCGCGCGCAGGCGACTGACCGAACTCCGTGCCCGGACGCCGTTTAGTCGATCGGCGGTTGGCTCATATCTGGCACGAAGCGTCCGATCGTTGATCGATGCCGCACCACAACGGGGTAGATGCGGTATGCGCCTGTGCGTATAAGGACATTGCCGCCGCGCATGCGCGACAGGATGACCCGAAATGCATCGGTCGCCGAGTAAAGCTCGCGCCCCCGGAGGGCATGGACCGATGAGTACCGGTCGTTATCGGGGAGCGACGAGATCACGGCCTCTGCGGCTGGATGCCCGAATGGCAGGAGCCGCACGCCGGGCGGGCGTGCCGCCCGGCGTGCCACATGCGCAAACGCACGGCAGAAACGGCAATTGCCGTCGTAGATGACGACCAGGGGCCGGGCGTCGGTGATCAGGCTGAGAGCCGCCCGAAGATCGGCGTGGCGTCGCGGCCATCCCGGTAGCCGGCGTAGTCGTCATGCGTTGTGTTCGACTGCGATCCGGGAGCACCTGAGACGTTCACACCATGTGGCGCCACAAGCACGATGCCGTGGGCGACATCGGTCACCGACCCATCAAGCGCGGAGGCCAGGCCACCGACGAAGTCGCGCAGCCGCTCTTCGAGGTCGCGATCGGCGGTCCGTACATCCATGAAGACGGAGGCGCCCGACTTGATGCGGTCGCCGATCTCCTGGGCGTCGTTGAAGCTCAGCGGAGTGAGCATGTGTACCCGCACGGGGGCGGGGAGAGCGTGGACGGGCATGTGTCCTCCGGGTTGTGGTGTCCGGGGACGGATTCGACGCGCAGGGGGAGGCTCCTACCCCGCGGGGGCAGGCGGATGCACCAGAAGCACGGCACAGGGCGCGTTGTAGGTCATGTGTTGGGCGAAGCTCCCAAGCAGGATCCGCTCCGCGCGGCCGCGATGGCGCACTGCCACCAGCAGGTCCACGCCATTGTCCTTTGCCCAGTCGGAGATGGAGCTTGCCGGGTGTCCCTCAAGGAGGACGCCAGCGGCGCCGGGGGCCAGGGCGAGGATGTTTTTCATCCACGTGCGCACGGTGTCGAGATTCTCGAGCCCCGCATCGGTTGAGAATCCGGCGTAGGCGAGCCCGGGCTCTGTCACGTGCAGCAGGGTGAGCGTGCCCGGCCCGAGCGAGCGCATTCGGATCGCCGCGGCGAGAGCGGCATCACCAGCCGCTGATCCATCGAGGCAGCAAGCGATGTGGGTGTACGCGTCAGCCATGGCGTGAGGCTATGCCATCGGCGGCGCAGGCGCCGCGGGCACGGATGAGGCCACCATCACCGCAACTGCGTCAAGGTCATCCACACCCCGTACCTGCAGACCAAAGGCGCGGTCCCCGGCCTCCCACACAACGAATGACATACCCCGGCCGCGACCGCGCAGGACGCCGATGGCAATCCCAAGATCCACGGCCCGCCCACGGGCATCGGGGAGCTCGGGGACCGCAAGTGGGCCAGGGCACTGCCGTAAGAGCACACGGGAGTCTCCGTCCCCGGTCCATGACATTGCGATTGACGGTGGAGCAAAGGGGTACGCGGCCTCTGGCTCCACGCGCACAGTTGCGGGCGAGAAGCCGTCGGGAAGCCAGGTGGGCAAACACGCGGCGTACCCCGCCTCGAGTTCTGCAGTCGCCAGATCGGCCACCGTGTCACCGGCCCCGAAGCCCGCGGCCATGCCGTGACCCGAACCCAGACGCCCCTCGAGTCGTCCGGC
Organism: Bifidobacterium breve; assembly: GCA_945876305.1. Lineage (GTDB taxonomy): Bacteria > Actinomycetota > Thermoleophilia > Miltoncostaeales > Miltoncostaeaceae > SYFI01. The sequence goes on along the minus strand of CAMCOB010000072.1, from coordinate 3,414 downwards.
CACAAGCCGCAGCTCGGTGAACCCCGTGTGATCGAGACGCCCGATCGGCTCGCCTTCGGAACTCAGCGCCTCCAGCGCCACCACAGCGATGCCCGTTGGGATTCGAGCCGCGAGCAGCCCGCTCGCGGCCACAACCATGCTGATCGGATCCGGGTCGGCCACCAGAAGCCGGGCGGCCGTGATCCCCTTCGACACGCGGCCGAGAATGACCCGATCCGACACGCCGTTCTCTGCGACCTCCACGATTGTCCCGATGGCTGGCCGAACGGCACTGGGGACCCCGGGAGGGCATCCCACGCGTGCAAGTACCTCTCCGGTGTCACGTACCCATGCGGCACGCACGCGTGACGGCTCACCAACCACCGACACCGCGATGGTGGCTGGATGGTCGGCGTCTGGCGGCACCACGAGGAGCACCGGATGCCCCAGGGCCGCCTCCAATTCGGGGCGTGAGATAGCCACTACGCACTCACCATAGACGCGGGTACGGGGTAGGGTGCCCGGCCATGAGCGAATCCATCACCCTCCATCTCGGAAACCCCGACATCATCCTCATGCGCCGGCCCGAATCACCGGCGCTGGTACATGGCCAGATCGCACCCGACGCGCACGCCATGCTCGTTGCCCTCTGGGACGCCGAGGACCGCCCGAAGGGCACCGCGAGCGTCGAGAGGGGAGAGGAGGGGCTTGTTGCCGTGGCCACCATTACCTCGCCCATCGAGATCGACCTGCGTGTCGTACTGGACCTTCCACCGGAGAAGGCCGCTGGGCTGGAACGGCGCCCGTCAGCGATGGTGATGATCTACCCGGACGAGGAGTCACGGATGGCGGGCCTGAACGACTTCCGGAGCGGCGGAGCCCGGGGCGACTGGTTGCGGCTGGGAATCGTCCTTCCTCAGGCGACGACAGACCCGTTGCGCGCGCCGCTTTCGTAGCGCCGGGCCCGCGGTGGTTCTCAATCCGCGCCAATTCGTGCAGAATCGCGGCATGACCCCACTCCGCCTCATGATCGATGGAGTCCTCCTGCCGGAGGGCGAGACCCCTGTCATTCCCTTGGACGATGGATTTGTTCGAGGCGATGGTGTGTTTGAGGGGATGCGTCTGTACGACCACGTGCCACGCACTCTCGATGCCCATCTCGACCGGATGGAGCGCTCTGCGGCCGGTGTGAGTATTCCCTTCGACCGTGCCCAGATGCGGGCCGAAATCACCGCGATCTCGGACGCGGCGACCCACGGCGACTCAGCCCTGCGGTCGATGCTGAGCAGGGGCGGGCTGCGTGTTCACCGCGAGGAGCCGCTTATTCCCGAGGCCCCTGACGGCTGGGTCCTCCACCCGGTAGACCATCGGGTAACGCCGCTCCTGATCGGCGCGAAGACCCTGAGTTACGCGGCCAACATGCAGGCTGCGCGCCTGGCAACCGCCGCGGGGGCGAATACCGCCCTGTTTGTGGAGGCCGACTCGCAGGCCGTGCTCGAGTGCCCGGTGGCGAGCCTCGTGTGGTTTGAGGGAAACGATGTATGTGCCCCGCCGCTCTCGGCCGGGGTGCTCGACTCGATCACCCGGCGCCTGCTTGCAGAGGTGACCGATCTGCACATCCGTACGCGCACACTTGACGAATTGGCTGACGCCGATGGGGCGCTCGTGATCTCGACTGTGGTCGAGAGCAGGACCGTGCGCGAGGTGCAGGGTGTGTGCACATACGACCTCGCCAACGCCCGCGTTGCCGAAATTGCGGCGGCACTTCACGAGGCATCGCGGAGCGGTGACCCAGATCGCGCCCGGACTGTGCCGGTGTAACCGGACCCCCGGCGCCTGAGTATTCCGACCTGCAATGATGGGGGCATGATCACGCTCATAATTATCGTCGCCGTTGTTGTTGTGCTCGTCCTCTGGGCGGTGTTTCTCTACAACCGCCTTGTGCGCCTGCGCGTTGAGGTGCAGCAGGGCTGGTCAAACATCGACGTGCAGTTGCGCCGCCGATACGACCTCATCCCGAACCTCATTGAGAGTGTGAAGGGCTACGCCGCGCACGAGCGCGGCGTGTTTCAGGCCGTTACCGAGGCCCGCACCGGTGCCATGTCGGCCCATGGCCCCGCTGCCACTGGAATGGCGAACAACGCTCTGGCCAGCGCGCTCGGGGGCCTGTTTGCGGTGGCCGAGAACTACCCGGACCTGAAGGCCTCAGACAACTTTCTGCAGTTGCAGACCGAACTTGCCAACGTTGAAGAAATGCTGGCGGCATCGCGCCGGTACTACAACTCGACTGTCGGCAGCTACAACGCCACGCAGACGACGGTGCCGTCCGTGTTCGTGGCGAAGGTGGGCGACTTCGCACTCGCTGAGTTCTTCGAAGAGGAGAATGAGGCCGCACGCACCGCACCGCGGGTCTCGTTCGACCAGTAGTTGACCCTCCAGCAGCAAATCCGGTCGAATCGCTGGCGCACGCTCCTGCTGTTTATTCTTTTCGCAGTGCTCATTGCGCTTGTGCTCGGGGCGGCGTCACTTGCCGTTGACCTGCCCGTGCTCATCCTTATTGGTGCGGGAATGTTGGTGTACGGAATCGTCACCTGGTTCGCGGCCGGCAGCCTGGTGGCGACACTGGCGGGTGCCACGCCGGTAACGCGGGAGGAGTACCCGGAGCTGTGGCAAGCGGTTGAGGCGGCCGCAGTGGGGGCCGGGCTCGCAGTAACCCCGCGCGTGTACGTGATTCAGGACGCGGCGCCGAACGCATTCGCATCGGGGCGGGATCCGAAACACTCCTACGTGGCGGCAACAACTGGGCTTCTTGAGATAATGCCCCAGCGCGAACTGCGTGCCGTTATGGCACACGAGATCGCCCACGTGCGAAATCGCGACATCCGCACCATGGCGCTCGCCGCAGTGCTGGTGGGAGTACTTCTTATCCTCTCCGACGTGCTTCTTCGTGTGCTGGTGTTCGGCGGCGGTCGTGATAACCAGAACCCGCTCGCGCTCATCGGAACCGTGGTCGCGCTGATATTGGCGCCGATCGGCGCCGTGATGATGCAGATGGCGCTTTCACGCCGCCGCGAGTACCAGGCAGATGCCTCGGCGGCCGAGATCACGGGCGACCCGGAGGGGATGGCGCGCGCGCTGGGGATCCTCGACACCGACACACGCCAGGTGCGCCACGTGGCCCGTGCCACGGCGCATCTGTACATCGAGTCGCCGTTGGTGAAGGGCAAGGGAGTGTTCGGATCCCTCGGTGGCATGTTTCGGACGCACCCGCCAATGGAGGCACGCATCGCGGCGCTTGAAGAGGCCGGCGGGTTCATGCTCGACCGTGAATCTCTCGCAGCCGACATGCCGGCCGGCGTGGTGACGACGGTGCAAGAACTGTCCTGATGCGGGGGGGCAGGGCCATACGGGCCCACTGGTATGGGCTCATTCTCG
>CAMCOB010000071.1 GCA_945876305.1 Bifidobacterium breve | reverse complement strand
GTGTGCATCAGGCCCGGGATGAAGTCGGTCTCGTTGGCGTCCTTGTAGAACTGAATGCCCTGAACGAACGACGAGGCACAGTTGCCCACACCAATAATGGCGACGTTGACAGTCTTGCTCACGTGTTGGGGTCTCCCCTTCGGTTACCTGTCCTCGGGCGTGCCATCGGCATCCCGAAGTGTGGAGTGTACGTAGGAAAGGCGCTGGGCGACAGTCACCAATGTGCCGACGGCAAGGATTGTCACCACGATCTCGAGTACGGGCCCTACACCGCCGAAGAAGATCCCGGCGCCGACCAGTACCAGGCGCTCAGTACGGCTCATCAGGCCGCCCTTGTTGGAGTCGACCCCCAGCCCCTCGGCACGGGCGCGCGTGTACGACACCAGAAACGATCCGGCCAGTGCCGCGAAGGTCATGCCCACGGCCCAGGTCGATCCCTCGCTGGCCAGCGCAACACCGATTCCGCCAAGCACAAAGCCCTCACCCAGGCGGTCGAGCGACGAGTCGAGGAACGCCCCGAAGCGCGTCGCCTTTCCGGTCATGCGCGCCACCGACCCGTCAAACATGTCGCTGACGGACCCGATGACAAACACGATGCCGGCCGCGATCCACTGCTGGAAGCCCACGAGCACAGCCGTGGCAACGGCGCCTGCGAAGCCAAAGATGGTGATCGCGTTCGGGGTCACACCCGCCCGCACGAGCCCCCGCACGAGCGGGTCGGCGGCTGCCCGGGCTGCATCTGAGTAGCGCTGGCGCGCGCGCGGATTACCGGCGCCGCGGGCATCATCGGGCCGCGTGGGAATGGTGCGTGTCTCCTGCCGCTGTGAATGGGGCCGCACCCTCGCGCGGCAGGTGCCTAGGATAGCGGCCGATGCGCCTGTGCTCTTTCAGCGGACCAGATGGCCCCTTGCCCGGGCTCGTTGTGGGCGATGAGGTCGTCCCCCTTGCCGCCGTCTCCACCCTCGACATCATCACCGGCACCGATCCCATCGCGGCTGGTGAGGCAATTCCGCTGGCCGACCTCATGCTTGAGGCCCCGGTTATTCCGGGTGCTGCCATTGCCATCGGCCTCAACTACAGGGCGCATGCCGCGGAGACTGGGCAGGAGTCCCCGGCTGAGCCCGTGTTGTTTGCGAAGATGCGCGGCACGGTCAACCGCCCATCGGGGCCCGTGGTGCATCCCGAGTGGACGCGCCGCCTCGACTACGAAGGCGAGCTTGGTGTGGTGATCGGGCGCCGGGCGCACCGGGTGTTGGCAGCCGATGCGCTGGGCCACGTGTTCGGATACATGGCGGTGAACGACGTGAGCGCGCGCGATCGCCAGAAGTCGGAGCCCCAGTGGATGCGTGCCAAGAGCGGCTGGGGGTTCATGCCGATGGGCCCGTGGATCACCTCGTCAGACGAGGCGGGCGACCCACAGACGCTGCGCATCCGCACCTGGGTCAATGACGAGCTGCGCCAGGACACCAACACCGCCGACATGATCTTCCCGGTGGCGGAACTTGTGGCCTCTGCATCGCAGGTGTTCCCACTTGAGCCCGGCGACGTCATCATCACCGGCACGCCGTCGGGTGTAGGAGTGGGGATGGATCCCATGAGGTTTCTTCAGCCCGGTGATGTCGTACGTATTGAGATCGACCGCCTGGGCACCATTGAGCATGCGATCGTGGCCCCATGAGCGACCTCCGCGCAGATCTGGCGGACATGCGACGTGTCGTCGACTTCGGCGGCCTGGCATTCCCGCGTGGCGTGCTGGGGCCGGAGGCCATGGACCTGGCCACCGCACTCGGCCTGTCCGATGCCGACCCCGAACTGATTGACACCCTCGTGCGGCGCGTTGCCGCCGCGCATTGGATTGCCCTGCAGGGGCCTATGAACGCAGTGCTGGCGCGCGTAGAGGAGCCCGCCAATGCATCTGACGCCCAGGCGCTTGAGCGCGCACGGGTATTCGCCGAGGATGCCGACCCCGAGAACGCGTTCGCACTCGCCCTGGCAGAGCGGACCGGGCACGAACTGGCCGCGGTGCGTGCCCGCGCCCTCGATCGCCTTGATGCACTTGCTGTGGCACAGGCCGATGGTGCGGGCCGCCCGGAGGCGCTGGTGGCGTTGGCATCCACCGCTGGGCGCATCACGGCCGATCTCCTCGACCTCGACCCCGACGACTTCGCCGTCGAGATCGCGGCCTACGCCGATGTCGACACCACGGCCGAGGCGGCATCGCCGGTATTGGTGCGCACCACGGGTGACGAGGAAATCCGGGCATGGGCCCGCGAGGCCCTCTCGTCGCTCAACGTACCCGCCCCACCAAATGCCCTGGCGGCCGTGCGATCGCTGGCCACTGGCCCGGTACCGGCTGACCCCACCGACGACGTGCTGTGGACGGCCACGATCATCGTGCTGGCGGAGGATGCCATTGACCTGGCCACGACCGCGGCTGCGTCTGACGACGACGACCCGGACGACGAACCGCACGCCGAGGCCTAGAGGCGGGCGAGCACCTCGCGTGCAACGCGCTGCCCCGACTGCACCGCGCCCTCCATATAGCCCGACCACTCATCACTGGTGTGCTCACCCGCGAAGTGGAATGGCCCTTGGGGCCGCGCGGCGATGGTGGCGTAATCGGCCTGCCCCGGGCGCGCGGCTGAATATGAACCCCGCGCGTAGGGATCTTTCGCCCAGGCGTGCACCACGGCACCGTCCCGCGCTGCGGACCGGGTGCCAGGCGCCACACGATCGATCAGCGCCAGACGCGCCTGCACCACCGAGCCCGGCGCCGGACCGTGGTCGGGTCCGGCAATGGTGCGGCCAGCGACACCGCCGACGAGCGACGTGAATGCCGTGCTCCCGGCGCCCTCACCCAGTGCCGAGTTCCACGTCTGCCCAAGCACCGTGTCGCTCACTCCCTCGGCATCCCAGCCGCGGGCTCCCCATGCCGCGCTGCTGAACGGGATGATCACCTTTGCGTTGGTTCCCATGCCGTATGTGCGGATGACCTCGCGGGTTGGCGTGGAGAACCCTGACCGGCTCAGGTTGACCGTGCGCAGCACGCCCGGCGACAGCGTGATGACGGCCCGGTCGGGGCGCTCCACGCGCGGGCCGTCAGGGCCGGTGAGCAATAGCGCCGGGCGCGACCCCTCACGCACCAGCCCGGTAAGCCGCGTGCCGCGCACGATGCGCTCTGCACCGACGCGCCTCTCCAGTGCCGCCACCAGGTTGCGGGTGCCACCATTCACGCGGTAGCGCTCAGCACCGTCGGCCATCTCGTTTGCGCCCGCTCCATCTGCCAGGTCGGTCACTACCCACAGCGCGGTGAGGGCCGACGGGTCAGCGCCGTACTCACCGGTGGTGAGCGCGCGCTGGTAGCGCGCAAACGGTGAGCCCGTCCCGCCGGGAATGGCACCCCGCAGCCACTCGGCGGCGCTCATGGCATTGAGCCGGTCCTCGCCCAGTCGCTGCAGGTCGCGGGCAGCCCGCTGGGCAAGACGGTCGCTGGATTCATCGGCCCAACCGCCGTCGCGTACGCGTCCCCCCACCAGGTTGCGCGCAACCCCGGATTCGTCCACGGCCGCCAGATCCTGCAGGGTGACGCCGCTCTCGCTGCACAGGCGGCGGATGGCCGAGTGATCGGCGTCGATGAATTCCCCGCCGCACTCCACCCACTTGCCGGGCACCAGGGAGGTGTCGGTGAGCGTGCGCCCGCCGAGGCGATCACGGGCCTCCCATACGCGCACATCCACGCCGGCCTGCACCAGCACAAGTGCACAGGCCAGACCGGAGAGGCCTGCGCCCACCACATCAACCCGTGTGCCCGCGGCCACCCCCCGGCTGGGTGCGAACCCCGGCAGGGCGAGCGCCAGTGCACTCGCTCCCGCTGTCATCAGTGCCTCGCGCCGGGTGAGGCCCACCGTCATAGCGTCAGGCGGTGCGGGCGGTCGTGAGACCGGCGCGGGAGAGGATCTCCGGCACGGAGTCTTCCCAGGCGATGGCCATCACGTGGATACCGGCCACCCCGGGGATGTCCTGCAGCGCTTGGATGACCTCCACACAGATGTTCATACCTGTGTCGCCTTCGTCATCCGTCGACTCCATGCGGTCGATCAGGTGGTCGGGCACCGTGACGCCCCACACCTTGTCGCGCATGTGGTGCGCCATGCGCACATGCTTGAACGGACCGACACCAATGAGCAACTTCGGGAGCGAGGGAAGGTCGGCGGCCTCAAGACGCGACATGAATGCCGCGACGCGCTCGGGCTCGTACACCAGCTGGGTCTGGAAGAAGTCGGCTCCCGCCTCCATCTTCGCCTTGATCTTTGAGATCTCCACGTCTGGGTCATCGGCCGCTGGGTGCGCGGTGGCACCGATCACCAGGTGCGGGGCCTCCCCAGCCAGTTCCTCCCCGGCCTCATTCATGAACCGACCGGACCGCAGCGACGCCTGCAGCCGCAGGAGCCCCATGGTGTCGATGTCGTTGACCACGGCGGCATCGGGGTGATTGCCAATGTGGATCGGGTCACCGCTCATGCACAGGGTGTTGTGGATGCCGAGCGCGGATGCGCCCAGGATGTCGGAGGTGAGTGCCATGCGGTTGCGATCGCGCACGGTCATCTGCATTACCGGCTCGGCCCCGTTGTCGAGGGCGATACGCGCGGACGCCAGCGGACACATGCGCGACTGGGCGGTCTGGTTGTCGGTGATGTTGAGGGCATCGGTCACCGCACCGAGTAGGCGGGCCTTGTCGGCGATTACCTGGGGGTCGGCGCTCTTGGGCGGTCCGATCTCGCTTGTGATGGCGAATCGGCCCTCTGCAAGTGCGGTCTCAAGGCGTGTGGAGGCGTTCACGGTGGGCCACGCTAGCAGGCAATTTGCGCGATCCAGAGGGCTACGTGCGGGGTAACGGGGTCCCGCAACGTTTCTGTAAGAAGCGGCGCGTGACCCCGCACACGAACCTATGGTGATGAAGAAACCCATCCCCAAGGGGGCACAGACATGAAGATCACTCCGTTCCTTGTTGCATCTGCCGCAGTGCTGGGCACGGCCGCTGTTCTCGTTGGTTCCGGCGCAGCAGCCACCAGCACCAGCGAGCAGCTGATGATCAACCAGAAAATCTCACAGGCCGCGGTGCGTCGTTCGAACTCCGCGCTCAACTATCTGGCACCCATTCGCACCACCACGACCGACGCGGCCAACACGGGCGCAAATGGCGTGACGCCGCTCTCGAAGGTCACTGGCTCCGGCCTCGGTTGGACAACGGCCCAGATCGCCAACGCGGCCGTGACGCCCGCCAAGCTCTCAAACCCGTCGTACTTCGCGGTCGTTTCGTCCATCGGTGCAATGCAGCGGGCCACCAGCGGCGTTACCGTGACGTCGGCGCTCACGGGTACCTCGACGTACACCGTGACGTTCCCAAGCAACGTCAGCCTGTGCGCCCCCGTCGTTACGGTGCAGACATTCGCACCGGGGAGCGGCCTGAACTACGGCGCGTTCGCCACCGTGGGGCCCGGCACCGCGAACACCCAGTGGGTGGTCACCACGTACACCGGAAATGACGGTACCGGCAAGGACGCCGCTGGCACCGTCAATGCCGGTAACCAGGAGCCGGCAGCATTCAACCTGGTGGTGCAGTGCTAACGGCGCACTGTTAGTGCAGTAACGGAGCGGTCGGCGGGGGCCTCAGGCGGGGTCCCCGCCATTCGCGACGAATCGCACGCGGCCTGAGATCTCGGCCGCATTGTTGGCCACGCGCTCCAGGTGGCGCGCCAGCAGTACGGAATTCGCCAGCCATGATGCCGAGCCGTCATCTCCATGGGGCCGCGCAGCAGCAGCCATGACCTCCTCGAGCAGATCAAGCACGCCATGGGCATCGGTCTGCGCGACGATGGCCATCTCGGTGTCCTCACGCGCGAAGGCCTGGACGGCCTGCGAAAGGGCCCCGATGGCACGCGGCTCCATGCGCCTGATGAGTGCTTCCACCTCGGGCACCATGGGCGAGGGCTCCAGGGCATCGACGCGACGGGCGATGGCGACCGCCAGATCCCCCACACGCTCGAGCGCCACCGTGACGATGAGCCCCGAGTGGATAAAGCGCAGGTCGTGTGCCTTGGGCGCCTGCAAGAGCACCAGATCAAAGGCCAGACGCTCAAGCGTGGCGCACCGGTCATCCACGTCGTCGTCGCCGGCAATCACCCGGCGCGCCCCGTCGAGGTCACGTGCTTCCCAGGCGTTCACTGCCTGCTCAACCTGTCCAACGATGACGCTCGAGACCTCGATCATCCCGTTGCGGAGGTCGTCGGTGCCATCTTCGATTCCTGATCGCTTTCCCATAAAACGCAGGGTACCGTGTCCCGCTGGTGTCACGGCATGGGTAAGATCACCGTGACACGAACCACCGAAGGAGACTTGCCAGATGCACGCAGCGCGCTTTGGGACGATCGCCGATCGCATCGTTCCGCGATCCGAGAGCCGGGCAGCCACGCTCACGTGGGACCTCGTGCTCGTTCTTGCCGGCACCGCCCTGGTGTCGCTCCTCGCGCAGGTCTCCATTCCCTGGTACCCGGTGCCGTTCACGGGCCAGACCCTTGCCGTGCTGCTGGTCGGCGGCATGCTGGGTGCGTGGCGCGGTGCCCTCTCCCTGGCGCTCTACTTCGCCATCGGCGCTCTCGGCGCCCCGATCTTCAGCGATCAGTCGGGCGGCTGGGACATCATCACCGGTGCCACCGGCGGCTACATCATCGGCTTCATCCTGGCTGCGGCCGTGGTTGGTTGGCTTGCCGAGCGGGGTGCCGATCGCCGTGTGGTTCCCATGATCGGCGTGCTGCTTCTTGGAAGCGTCCTCATCTACGCCATCGGTGTGCCGTGGCTCGCCAACTGGGCACCCGCAGGCGACGGCGTGAAGTTCGGCTGGTCGCAGGCGTACGAGTTCGGTGTGCAGCCGTTCATTCTCGGAGACCTGATCAAGCTCGCCGTCGCCGCTTCGCTGCTGCCCGCTGGCTGGGCACTGCTCCAGCGCACCGGGTTCGGTCGCGGTAATAAGGAGGACGGCCCGAAGGCCGGGCTGCTCTAGACCGCACCGGGACCGCTGGCACGATGTGGAGACGGGCGGGCGAGGTGTTCGCCTGCGGACACCTCGCCCGCCC
>CAMCOB010000070.1 GCA_945876305.1 Bifidobacterium breve | reverse complement strand
GGAATCGTGGGCCGCGACGTGCTGCTGGAGCGGCAGCCCGATGTGTACGAGTTGCTCGACCTCGGGTTCGGCGCCTGCCGGATGGTGTGGGCGACAATGGCGGGCGATGACCCGGCACCGGCCGCCATTGAGCGCTTCGGTGTGGTGCGGGTGGCATCGAAGTACGTGAATGTGGCCGAAGCGTGGTTTGAGCGCACGGGTCGTAAGGCGGAGATCGTCAAGGTGAATGGCTCTGTTGAGCTCGCACCGCTCGTGGGACTCGCAGATGGAATCGTTGATCTCGTGGCCACTGGTAAGACACTCCGTGAGAATGGACTTGTTGAGCGCGAGCAGATCTTCGACTCGTCGGCGCGTCTCATCGCCAACCGGGTGAGTCACAAGCTGGAGGCAGCAGCGGTCGACGATCTCGTGCGGAGGTTTGCGGAGCACGCGCGATGAGTGACGTACGCCGAATGCGCATGGCGCCCGGTGGTGCGTGCGAACTGGCCGAGCAACTGCGTCCTATTCCCGCCGAGGGTCCTGCACCGATGGTCGCCGAGGCCCTCGCGGATGTGCGCGCGCGTGGTGACGCGGCGCTCGTCGATTCGATCCGCCGATTTGACTGCCCCGAGTTTGCGGGCAGCGATGCCATTGTCGATCCGGCGCGCATCGCCGAGGCCCAAGCCGCGCTCGACCCCATCCTGCGCGCTGCCATTGATGTCGCTGTGTCAAATGTGCGGGCCGTGGCCGAGGCGAGCTGCCCCACGGAGTCGGATGCCAGGCTTCCTGAGGGGCAGTCGGTACGTATCCGCGCGATCCCCGTGGGAGGGGCGGGGGTATATGTGCCCGGCGGCCGCGCGGCGTATCCGAGCAGCGTCATCATGGGCGTGGTTCCCGCGCAGGTGGCCGGGGTCGGGCGCATCGTCGTCGCCACGCCCGCCGGCCCGTCAGGGCTTCCGAACGCGGTGGTTTTGGCCGTGGCAGGAATCCTGGGAGTGGATGAGGTCGTGTCAGTGGGTGGTGCGGCAGCCATCGGGGCGCTTGCCTTCGGTACCCAGACCATCGAACGCGTGGACGTCATCACCGGCCCGGGAAATTCCTGGGTGCAGGAGGCCAAGCGGCAGGTGTTCGGCACTGTGGGGATTGACTCGATCGCCGGGCCGAGTGAGCTTGTGGTGCTGCTCGACGCGACCGCGGACCCCGTTGCGATTGCGGCGGATCTGCTCGCGCAGGCCGAGCACGGGGCCGACAGCCCATCGATTGCTGTCGCCTATGGCGCCAATGTGCTCGATGCACTTGCAACGGCGCTTTCGGAGGCGAACCCGCCCGTTGGTACCATCACGCTCGTCGACTGCGCCACGCAGGACGACGCCATCGCCCTGGCGGAGGCCTTTGCCCCGGAGCATCTGCAACTCGCGATCTCCGACGCAGAGGTTGTCGCACCACGTATTACCCGGGCGGGGTGCGTCTTTCTGGGGCCCCTCGGCGCCACTGCCTTCGGCGATTACGTCGCGGGTTCCAACCACATCCTTCCCACCGGGGGCGCAGCGCGTCACGCGTCATCGGTTGGGCCGGCAACGTACATGCGCAGGATGGCGCTCGTTGATATCCCGCAGGGGGCCGTGGACCGGCTCGCACCGCATCTGGCAGCACTGGCCGACGCGGAGGGATTCCCCGAGCACCGTCGCTCCGCAGAGGTGAGGTCGTCCTCATGAATCGCACAGCAAATGTTCGTCGAACGACGGGTGAGACCGACGTCGAGGTCCGAATCGACCTTGACGGGACCGGCGTGGCCGAGGCCCGGACGGGTATCGGCTTCTTCGACCACATGCTGGTCTTGCTGGCCCGTCACTCGCTGATTGACATCTCGGCCACCGCCAGCGGTGACCTGGAGACCGGGAGCCACCACACGGTGGAGGATGTCGGGATCACTCTGGGCGAGGCGCTCGACGCCGCGCTGGGTGACCGATCGGGAATTGAGCGCTACGGGTCTGCACTCGTGCCGATGGACGAGGTGCTCGTTCAGGTGGCGATGGATCTGTCGGGTCGCCCGTTTCTCGCATTCAATGCCCCGCTTGCCCCAATGGTGATTGGCGGATTCGAGACAGACCTCGTTCAGGAGTTCCTGCGTGGGATGTCAAACGCGTCGCGAATGACTCTGCACGTCGACGTCCTGTCGGGTGGGGGCCCGCACCACGTCATCGAAGGGTGCTTCAAGGGCGTTGCGCGCGCGCTTCGCGCGGCCGTGGCCGACAACCCCCGCGTGAGCGGTGTGCCATCCAGCAAGGGCAGCCTGTGACGCAGGTTTCGTCGGGGGCCGATGTGGTCCTCCTCGATTATGAGATGAGCAATCTGCGCAGCGCCGGGAAGGCGCTGGAGCGTCTCGGTGCCCGCGTTCGGGTTGCCACTCGCCCGGCTGAGGCCAGCGGCGCCGAGGCGATTGTGCTGCCCGGCGTGGGGCGCTTCGGCGCGGCCATGGAGCGCCTCGAGGCGCATGGGTTCTCGCAGATGCTGCGCGACGCTGCCGACAACGGCACGCCGATTCTTGGCATCTGCCTTGGCCTTCAGCTGCTGTTCGATGGCAGCGAGGAGAGTCCCGGGGTTCCCGGTCTCGGCCTCCTTCGAGGCAATGTGGAGCGTCTTCGTACCGACCTCAAGGTTCCACACATCGGTTGGAGCGAGGTCACGTGGATGGATGGCGCGGGTATCGCGCCCGCTGACCCCGGTGCCAGCCAGGCGGATTCCACCTATTACTTTGTGCACTCGTACGCGTGCCAGCCCTCAGATCCGTCAGACGTGCTGGGTTTCGCAGAGCACGGCACCCGGTTTGTTGCGGCTGCCGGGCGTGGATCCGTGACGGGGGTGCAATTCCACCCCGAGAAGTCGAGTGGCGCCGGTCTCGCCCTGCTTGGGCGTTGGCTCGAGAGCACAAGCGCCGCGGTGCCCGCATGATCGAGCTGTATCCGGCGATTGACCTACGTGACGGCGCCGCGGTGCGACTAGTGCAGGGCGACTTCGCCCGGTCCACCACGTTCAACGAGGACCCGGTGTCGCAGGCGCGCGAGTTCGCACGTGAGGGGGCAACCAATCTTCACGTCGTTGATCTTGACGGGGCGCTGGGCGGCCAGCCGGTGCACGCGCCGATCGTCGCTCAGCTGGCGGCCGCTTTCCCCGGCACCGTGCAACTTGGCGGTGGCCTCAGGGACCGGGCATCGGTCGAGACCGCGATGGCAACCGGAGTGGCACGCGTCGTGGTGGGCACTGCCGTCGTGGAGGATGACGAGTTCATCCGCTGGGCGGCGGCGAGACTCGGGGACAAGCTCGTGGTGTCGCTCGACGCGCGTGATGGCATGTTGGCGACCCACGGCTGGACCCAGGTATCGAATCGCGCCGCCGTTGACGTTGCTGCCGACCTCGCGCGTACCGGCGTGCGGCATCTGCTCTACACCGACATCAGCCGGGATGGCACGCTCAGTGGGCCGAATCTTGGTGCACTGCGCAAGGTGGCGCAGGCCGCCCCCCCGCTCTCGATCCTGGCGTCGGGCGGTATCTCATCGCTCGATGACCTGACTGCGCTCGCGCAGTTGCGGGTGCCCAACATCCGGGGCGTCATTGTCGGCCGGGCTCTCTACGAGGGCCGTTTCAGCGTGGCCGAGGCCATCGCGACCCTCAAGACCGCGTCCCGATGATCAGAGTGATTCCGTGCCTCGACGTCGATCAGGGCCGGGTCGTGAAGGGCGTGAACTTTGTTGGGCTGCGTGATGCGGGTGACCCCGTGGAGTTGGCATCACGGTATGACCGGGAGGGTGCTGACGAGCTGGTGTTCCTCGACATCACCGCCACGCACGAAGAGCGCGACACCATTATCCACTTGGTTGAGCGCACTGCCGAGGAGGTGTTCATCCCCTTCACGATCGGCGGCGGGCTCCGCACCGAGGACGACATCCGCGCGGTTCTGGCCGCCGGTGCCGACAAGGTTTCACTGAACTCGGCTGCGGTACGGGATCCCGACCTCATCGCAAACGCCGCCGGTCGCTTTGGTGACCAGTGCATCGTGGTGGCGATTGACGCACGCCGCAGGGGCGACGGCAGCGGCTGGGAGGTGTTCCTCGCGGGTGGGCGGGTGGCGACTGGCCTCGACGCAGTGGAGTGGGCGGCTGAGGCGGCTCGGCGGGGGGCGGGGGAGATCCTGCTCACGAGCATGGACCGCGATGGCACCAAGGACGGCTTCGACTGTGAGCTTCTCGCGCAGGTGGCGGCAGCCGTACCTGTTCCGGTGATCGCGTCGGGCGGGGCGGGATCGCTCGAGCACTTTGCCGAGGCGGTGACCCTCGGTCATGCCGACGCCGTTCTCGCCGCATCGGTGTTTCACGACGGGGTCTACACAATTGATGAGGTCAAGGCGGCGATGGCGCGTGATGGCGTGCCGGTAAGGAGATAGCAATGGGGGCACGGGGAATTCGCACTGAGCGGGCGCCCGCTCCCGTTGACGGGGCGCCATACCAGCAGGCGGTTGCCGCAATTCCCGGGGAGGTGGTGTGGATTTCCGGTCAGGTGCCGCTCGATCCGGCCACCGGCGTTCTGGCCGCTGCCGATGTGGCCGGCCAGACGCGCACGTGCCTCGCGCACGTGCGGGCGATCGTGGAGGCTGCGGGGGGCTCCATGGATGATGTCGTGAAGACGACCGTGTTCATGCTCGATCTCGCAGACTTCGCCGAGATGAACGCGGTCTACGCCGAGGCCTTCAGCGGTGCACCGCCGGCCCGCGCCACCATCGGTGTGGCTGCCCTGCCTGCGGCTGCCAGGGTGGAGATCGAGGCGGTCGCCGTCATCGGCGGACCGGCGTGACCGGCTACTCGGTGAAGTACCTGCGCTCGATGATTATTTCGACCGCCATCCGGTCCAGATAGACCGGGGCGTCGGAGATCGGCTGCCCGGCGTTGGCAGGGTCCTCGACCCACGTGCGGAACTCGTCTGAGATGCGAGCCGACGCCACACGCAGGTCATCGAGCGGCTGCCCCTCCCAGCGGCTGAGCGCCTCCGTGAGTCCTTCAAGGGCGACCGGGGCCGACGACGCGAGGTTCGAGACGTGATCAGTCATGAATCCGATGGTAGCGCGGTGCGCGATTGGATCGATCGCGATCCGCTGCTTTCCCGGATGATCATCCCGCCCGGGGCGCCCGATGTGTCGCTCGTGGGCGGTGCGGTGCGCGATGCCCTTCTGGGAGTGACACACGGCGCGGATGTGGATCTCGTGGTGGAGGGTGACGCGATCTTGCTGGCACGTTCCATTGGGCGGCAGATGGGTGGGCGGGTGATTGCTCATGAGCGGTTTGGTACCGCGAGAGTGGAGTTTGCGCATGGACGTCACGTCGACATGGTGGGCGCGCGCAGTGAGCACTACTCCTCACCGGGTGCGCTTCCGGAGGTGACCCCCGGGTCGTTGGCAGACGATCTGGCGCGTCGCGACTTCACGGTGAACGCGATCGCATTTCGACTTTCGGGCGACCGCGCTGGGGAGCTGGTGGATCCCCACGGTGGGCGGGCGGACATCTCCGATGAGTGTCTTCGGGCGCTTCGAAGCGGTGCCTTCCGCGAAGACCCCAGCCGGGCAATACGGGCACTGCGCTACGCCGCACGACTCGGGTTCCGGATGGATGAGGAGACGGCGGGGGAGGTGCGCGTGTGTATCGCCGGCCTCGACCTTTCGTCACCAAGAGTGGCCGACGAGCTGCGGCGACTCCTTCACGAGGATTCGGCCGATGGCGCGCTCAACCTCGCGGTGGCGCTCGGTGCCACCTGGGTGGACACGGATGCACGCCGTTCGGATCGGTTGCGCGCGCTCCCTGTTGCCTTGGCGCGCCCCGGCGCCCCGGAGCCCGCGCATTGGGCGCTTCGTCTTGGTGTGGGGCTGGCCCCGGACGCGGCTGCATCCGTCGCGTTTCCGCAGTGGTCCCGAGCGGTGGCGGTCGGAGTACGCGAGGGACTGCTCCTCGCTCCGGAGCTTCTTTCCGCCGAGCGTCCCTCTCAAGTCGATTGCCTTCTAAGAGACCGCTCCGCAGCCACCCAGATCGGCGCATGTATCGGAGGAGCGGGGTGTGTCAGTGACTGGTGGGCCTCGTGGCGCGACGCCATCCCAGACGTGAACGGATCAGACCTCGTGGCCGCCGGGATACCGCCCGGCCCCGGGATCGGGCGTGCACTCGCGGCGCTTCGGGTCGCGCTTCTTGATGGCCTGGCCGCTGACCGGGATTCCCAGATGGCAATCGCCCTCGCCGCAGCCGGCGACGACTCGTGAGCGCAATCGCGCTTGACGAGGTGCCGGGGTGCCCTCCGCGGGTGCGGGCCGCCTTCACCACGCGAACTGGCGGTGAGAGCAGCGGCCACCACGCGAGTCTGAACCTTGGAAGCACGTGCGGGGATGATCCGGCGCATGTTCGTGCCAATCGCCTGGCGCTTGCGGATGCCGTGGGGTTTGATGGTGATCGCGCGGCAACCCTCACCCAGGTGCATGGGGCCACGGTGGTCGCTGTCGGTCCGCTCGGCGGCGGCGGCACATTCGTCGGTTCACTTGACGGCCACGCGGCCGCCGATGGCATGGTGACCTCTGCGCCCGGGGTGGCGCTGCTTGTGCAGGGTGCGGACTGCGTACCGATTGTCGGTTGGAGCGCAGACGCGTCCACCGTGATGGGGGTGCATGCCGGCTGGCGTGGGCTGATGGCCGGTGTCGTGGAGGCGGGTGCGGCAGCGCTTGGCACGCCCGGGGGGATTGCCATCGGTGCCTGCATCGGTCCGTGCTGCTATCCGGTTGACGGCGACCTGCGTGAGGCCATGGCGATTCGGTTCGGGAATCGTGCCGTCTGCGGTCAGTCAGTTGACCTGCGATGGGCGGCCAGGGCGGCCCTGGTGGCGGCTGGCATCCCATCTCCTCGTATCGTGGACGTGGGTGGCTGCACCAGTTGCGACGCGGACCGCTATTTCTCGCACCGTCGTGACGCCGGAGTCACCGGCCGGCAAGCCGGGTTGATCTGGATCGAGGAGGAACGATGACGATCGATTCCGTACGCCTCGGATCCGCGCTTGATGATGCTCGTAGCCGGATCGCGGCCGCCGCCGTTCGATCTGGGCGCCCGGCGGATGCCGTGCAACTGGTGCTGGCCGGAAAGTACGTGGGGCCTGAGGCCGTTCCGGCTC
>CAMCOB010000069.1 GCA_945876305.1 Bifidobacterium breve | reverse complement strand
GGAATACCGCGCCCGCCCGAAGCCGACCGCTGCGGTAGTCCGCAGGCGAACACCTCGCCCGCCCGCTATCTCGAGAGCAATTGAAGGGCCCCGGAGACGGGGCCCTTTTCTTTGCCGTTTCGTAACGAATACGACTTGATATGAACCGGCTCATGTTTCATGATGCGACTCGTATTCATTCACCTTTCGGCGATGCAGCAAACAGGAGGCGGGAACACAGATGGGCAAGACGATCGGAATCGATCTCGGCACGACCAACTCGGCAATGGCCGTCCTTACAGGCGGAGAGCCTGAGGTCATCCCAAACGCGGAGGGCGGTCGTACGACGCCGTCTGTGGTGGCCTTTACAACTGGTGGAGAGCGCCTTGTGGGCGCCGTGGCACGTCGCCAGGCGGTGACCAACCCGCAGAACACCGTGTTCAGCGTCAAGCGCTTCATGGGCCGCGCGTTCAGCGAGGTCAATGAAGAGATGACGATCGTGCCGTATGAGGTGGTCCCCGGACCCAGCGGCGATGTGCGCATCAAGGCCGGCGAGAAGGAGTGGTCGCCGCCGGAGGTCAGCGCGATGATCCTGCAGAAGTTGAAGGCCGACGCCGAGGCCTACCTCGGCGAGCCCGTGGACGGCGCGGTCATCACCGTGCCCGCCTACTTCAACGATGCCCAGCGCCAGGCGACCAAGGACGCCGGCACCATCGCGGGCCTCGAGGTCAAGCGCATCATCAACGAGCCCACCGCGGCCGCACTGGCCTACGGCCTCGACAAGGAGACCGAACGCACCATTCTCGTGTTCGACCTCGGTGGTGGCACGTTCGACGTGTCGATCCTCGAGATCGGCGATGGCGTGTTCCAGGTCAAATCGACCAACGGTGACAACCACCTGGGTGGCGACAACTTCGACAAGGCCGTTGTCGACTGGATGGTCGCTGAGTTCAAGCAGTCGCAGGGCATCGATCTGGCCAACGACCCCATGGCACTGCAGCGCCTGTACGAGGCAGCCGAGAAGGCGAAGATCGAACTCTCGACCACCACGCAGGCCGCCATCAACCTGCCATTCGTTACCGCGGATGCATCGGGTCCGAAGCACCTCGACCTCTCGCTCACGCGGGCCAAGTTTGAGGAGCTCACGCACGACCTCTTGCAGCGCCTTGAGGGGCCCACCAAGCAGGCGCTTGAGGATGCCGGCGTCACCGGCAAGGACATTGAGCACGTGGTGCTCGTGGGTGGCATGAGCCGCATGCCGGCCGTGCAGGACCGCGTCACCGAACTGACGGGCAAGGAGCCCCACAGGGGCGTCAACCCGGACGAGGTCGTGGCCGTAGGTGCCGCCATTCAGGCCGGTGTGCTTGCCGGTGAGGTCAAGGATGTGCTGCTTCTCGATGTGACCCCGCTGTCGCTGGGCATCGAGACCAAGGGCGGTGTGTTCACGCGTCTCATCGAGCGCAACACCACCATCCCAACCAAGAAGAGCGAGGTGTTCTCCACCGCGGAGGACAACCAGAACCAGGTGGAGATCCACGTGCTGCAGGGCGAGCGCGAGATGGCGAGCTTCAATCGCACGCTCGGCCGTTTCAGCCTTACTGGGATTCCGCCCGCAAAGCGTGGCGTGCCGCAGGTCGAGGTCACATTTGACATCGACGCCAACGGCATCGTGCATGTGTCGGCCAAGGACCGCGGTACGGGCATCGAGCAGACCATCGAGATCAAGAGCTCGAGTGGTCTGAGCGACGACGAGGTCAAGCAGATGGTGAACGAGGCCGAGTCGCACGCCGACGAGGACAAGCGCCTGCGTCGTGTGGCCGATGCGCGCAACCAGGCCGAAGCCCGGGTGCATGAGGCCGAGCGTCAGCTGAAGGATCACGGCGACGCCGTGGACGCCGAATTGAAGGCAGAGATCGAGGCGGCCGTCGAGGGCGCCAAGACCGTGCAGGAGGGCGAGGATCCGGAGGCCATCGAGGCGGCAACCGAGGTGCTTACCCAGGCGCTCCACAAGATGTCCGAGCAGGTCTACCAGCGGGCGGCGGCCGAGCAGCAGACGGCCGACGGCGGCGATGAGACCGTCGAGGACGCCGACTACGAGGTCATCGACGAGGACGCCACGGCCGATAAGGCCTAGGACATCCCGTGACCGATCACACAAACGATCAGTTCGCTCCCGAGGACCCCGAGGTCACCGCCGATGAGGCGGTGGTCGCGGGGCCCGAGGGCGTGGAGACCACAGATGATGAAATGACGCGCGTGGCGACGGAGCGCGACGAGTACCTCGACCAGCTCCAGCGCACACGGGCCGACTTCGACAACTATCGCAAGCGCATGGAGCGCGAGCGTCCCCTTCTTCAGGAGGCGGGCGTGCGCGATCTGGTGGGTGAGCTCCTGCCGGTGCTCGATAATCTCGAGCGCGCGCTGGAGGCCCTTGTGGCCGCGGGCGACGAGGGCGCGTCCGGCATCGTCGCCGGTGTGGACATGGTTCACCAGCACCTGGGGGCCCTTATCGCTGGTCGTGGGGTGCAGGAGATCCCGGCTGCCGGTGAGCAGTTCGATCCCACCGTGCACGAGGCCGTGCAGAGCGTGCCGTCACCGGATCATCCGGCTGGCACGGTCGTTGCCGTGGTGGAACGCGGGTACCGGTTGTCCGACACGGTCATCCGGCCGGCCCGGGTGGTCGTGTCCGGCGGTGATGGGGGGGCACACTGAGCGAGAAGTCCCCGTACGACGTCCTGGGGGTTGCCGAGAGCGCCGACGACGAGGCCATCAAGAAGGCCTATCGATCGCTGGCGCGCAAGCACCACCCCGACGCCAACCCGGACGACCCGAAGGCTGAGGAGCGCTTCAAGGAGATCTCCCACGCCAACGACGTCCTCTCCGACCCGGAAAAGCGCCGTGAGTACGACGCCGAGCAGCAGATGCTGCGTATGGGTGGTGGCTCCGCGCGCATGGGCGGCGGCGGGGCAGCCGGCTTCGGCGACATCTTTGGATCGATGTTCGGGGGCGGCGCTCCCGGTGGCCGCCGGGGCGGTGCCCGCCGACAGACCGCGCGTCGGGGTCAGGACCTCGAGGTGGAGGTCACGCTGTCGTTCGACCAGGCGATGGCGGGTGCAGAGGTACCCGTCACCCTCGAACGCCGCGAGGCATGCGCAATGTGTTCCGGATCCGGGGCCCGTGCCGGAAGCTCCCCACGGCTGTGCTCGGCCTGCGATGGCCGCGGATCGGTCACCCACGATGTGGGCGGCTTCTCAATTCCCGAGGAGTGCCCACAGTGCGGTGGACAGGGAACGGTCATCGACGACCCGTGTCCGGACTGCCGCGGTACTGGCACCCGCGTCGTGGAGCGGCGAATTCGTGTGCGTATCCCCGCCGGGGCCAAAGACGGCACCCGCATCAAGTTGAAGGGCAAGGGCGGCGCGGGTATGCGCGGTGGTCCCGCCGGCGACCTGCACGTGCTTACCCGGGTGATGCCGAGCGCCATCTTCACGCGCAAGGGCGACGACCTTGTGATCGAGGTGCCCATCACGTTTGCCGAGGCGGCGCTTGGGGCCAAGGTGGAGGTCCCGACACTTGACGGTCGCGTCGCCATCACCGTGCCTGCCGGCAGTCAAGACGGCCGTACCCTGCGCGTGCCGGGGAAGGGCGCTCCCAAGCTCAGCGGCAAGGGAAGCGGATCGCTGCTGGCCAAGATCAGGGTCACCGTTCCGTCGTCGCTCACCGATAAGCAGACGGAGGCGCTCCGTGCGTTCTCAGATCTTGACACTGACGACCCGCGGGCGAGGCTGTTCACGTGAGTGGGTCTCGTGACGATGCGCGCCCGGTGTTCATGATCGGCATCGCCGCCGAGATGGCTGGCATGCACCCGCAGACCCTTCGCATGTATGAACGCCGCGGGCTGGTGAGCCCGGGCCGCAGCAAGGGGCACACCCGCCTCTACTCACAGGTCGACCTCGCCCGGCTGGGTCGTATCCAGTCGTTGTCGGAGAGCGGCCTCAACCTTGCAGGCATCGAACGCGTGCTTGGGCTGGAGCGCGAACTTGCGCGCGCCATCTCGCGGGTGCGTGAACTCGAACGCGAACTCGATGCCAACGCCAGGGACGCCGCACGCGCTGCCGATGCAGCCCGCCGCGCGATGTCCCACGAGATCGTCCACGTGCGCCATGTCGGGGGTCCCCCCGCAGTGCGCGTGGCACCAGTCATTCCCGCGGGGCTCCGCCCGGTGCCGCGCCCCGCACCCGTTCGTGACCCGAGGAGGTCAAGCTGATGGCCATCGACAAGCCGACCGTGCGCGCGAGTGAGGCACTCGCAGGCGCCCAGACCCTGGCGGAGACCCGGGGCAATCAGTTGGTGGAGCCCGAGCACCTGCTGCTCTCGCTGCTGGACCAGCCCGAGGGCGTGGTGCAGCCCATTGTGGAGCGTGCGGGGGCCGACCCGCGTGCGCTGCGCGCCGGGGCGCAGGCTGCCGTCGAGGCACGCCCGTCGGTGAGCGGTGCCAACGTCACGGTGGAGTTCGCCCCCGCCTTTCGTGCGGTGGTGCGCCGTGCCGGTGAGGAAGCCGCCACGCTGCAGGATGAATACATCAGCACTGAGCACCTGTTGTTGGCGCTGGTGGAGGACGGTGGCACGGCCCGGCAGGTACTGCTGGATGCCGGCGTCACCCGCGAGTCGCTCATGAACGCGCTGCGTCAGGTGCGTGGATCGGCCCGTGTGACCGACCCGAACCCCGAGGAGAAGTACCAGTCGCTTGAGAAGTACGGACGCGACCTCACCAACGCCGCGGCCGAGGGCAAGCTCGATCCGGTAATCGGTCGTGACGAGGAGGTGCGGCGGGTTATCCAGGTGCTCTCGCGTCGCACCAAGAACAACCCGGTGCTCATTGGTGAGCCGGGCGTGGGCAAGACGGCAATCGTCGAGGGCCTGGCCCAGCGCATCATCGCGGGCGACATTCCTGAGGGACTTGCCGGCAAGCGCGTGATCTCGCTCGACATCGGGGCCCTCATCGCCGGGTCGAAGTACCGCGGCGAGTTCGAGGACCGCCTGAAGGCCGTGCTGAAGGAGATCGCAGATGCCGACGGCGAGATCATCCTGTTCATCGATGAGCTGCACACGATTGTGGGCGCGGGCAAGGCCGAGGGCGCCGTGGATGCCGCCAACCTGCTGAAGCCAATGCTCGCGCGCGGCGAACTGCGTGCCGTGGGCGCCACCACGCTTGACGAGTACCGCCAGCACATCGAGAAGGACGCTGCGCTGGAGCGGCGATTTCAGCCGGTGATGGTGGGCGAGCCGTCAGTGGAGGATGCCATCGGGATCCTGCGGGGGCTGAAGGAGCGCTACGAGGTGCATCACGGCGTGCGCATCAAGGATTCCGCCCTGGTGGCCGCGGCCCGCATGTCGGATCGCTACATCACCTCACGGTTTCTGCCCGATAAGGCGATTGACCTCATTGACGAGTCGGCCAGTCGTCTGCGCATCGAGATCGACTCGGTGCCCGAGGCGCTCGACGTGGCGCTGCGCCGCATTATCCAGTTGGAGATCGAAGAGCAGGCGCTTACGGCCGAGACCGACCCCGCGTCGGTGGAGCGCCGTGAGCGCGTGGTGGCCGAGCTTGCCGACCTCCGCGAGGAGGCCGACGGCATGAAGGCCGTGTGGCAGGACGAAAAGGCTGCCATCACGCGTATTCGTGACCTCAAGGAGGACCTGGAGCGGGCGCGTACCGAGGTGGAGCGCGCCGAGCGCGAGGCCGATCTGGAGGGTGCTGCCCGCCTGCGGTTCGGGACAATCCCCGAGCTGGAGCGAGGGCTGGAGGAGGCCCAGGCGGCGCTCGACGAGCGCCAGTCCGAGCGGCGCATGCTCAAGGAGGAGGTGTCGGAGGACGACGTGGCCGAGGTGGTCGCCGCGTGGACCGGCATCCCCGTCAACCGGTTGCTCGAGGGCGAGGTGCAGAAGCTCGTGCACATGGAGGACCGCCTGCACGAGCGCGTGGTGGGGCAGCAGGAAGCGGTCGAAGCCGTCGCCAACGCCCTTCGTCGTTCGCGTGCCGGCCTGTCTGACCCGGCTCGCCCAATCGGCTCATTCATCTTTCTGGGCCCCACCGGCGTGGGCAAGACGGAGTTGGCCCGTGCCCTCGCGGAGTTCATGTTCGACGACGAGCGCGCGATGGTGCGCATTGACATGAGCGAGTACATGGAGAAGCACACGGTGGCCCGCCTTATCGGCGCGCCCCCCGGCTACGTGGGGTTTGAGGCAGGTGGTCAGCTCACCGAGGCCGTACGCCGGCGCCCGTATTCGGTGCTTCTGCTCGACGAGATCGAGAAGGCCCACCCCGACGTGTTCAACGTCTTGTTGCAACTGCTCGATGACGGCCGTCTCACTGACGGCCAGGGCCGCGTGGTGGACTTCCGCAACACCGTGGTGATCATGACCTCAAATATCGGCAGCCAGTTTATGTCCGACGGCATTGACGAGGAGATCGCAGCCGAGCGCGTGCTCGGTGCGCTGCGCGACCACTTCCGTCCAGAGTTCCTCAACCGCGTCGACGAGATCGTGCAGTTCTCCCGCCTGCGCCGCGAGGACATCGACCGTGTGGTGGACATGCAGATGATCCGGCTCGACCAGCGGCTGGAGGAGCAGGACATCCGCCTCATCCTCACGCCGGAGGCACGGGAAAAGATCGCCGACGAGGGGTATGACCCGGCCTACGGGGCGCGACCCCTCAAGCGCGTTATCCAGAAGCGCATTCAGGACCCACTCGCGATGGAGATGCTCACCGGCGCCGTCATGCCGGGCGACGACGTTGAGGTCACCGTCGAAAACGATGCCCTCGTTATGACGCCGAAGGCGCGCCCGGCCCCATAGCCCGCCATGAGTACCGGCATGGGGGATGGAATCCGCGCCGGTATTCGTGGGTCTGCGTGAGGCCGGGTTGGGCCATGAACCCCGGCGGACAACTCGCGAATAGCGGAGCGGGTGAGCGCGGTGTTCCACTGACGACTACCGCAGCGGTCGGTGCAGGGTGCCGCCCGGGGCGGCACGCTTCAGCGCGATTCGCGAGTTGTCGGCAGTGGAACACCACGCCCGCCCGAAGCCGACCGCTGCGGTAGTCCGCCAGGGTTCATGGTCCAACCCGGCGTGTGCGCACGCAGACGCACGAATACCGGCACGGATTCGAACCTCCCGTGCCGGTATTCGTGGCGGGCTATGGGGCCGGGCGCGCCTTCGGCGTCATGACGAGGGCATCGTTTTCGACGGTGACCTCAACGTCGTCGCCCGGCATGACCGCGCCGGTGAGCATCTCCATCGCGAGTGGGTCCTGAATGCGCTTCTGGATAACGCGCTTGAGGGGTCGCGCCCCGTAGGCCGGGTCAT
>CAMCOB010000068.1 GCA_945876305.1 Bifidobacterium breve | reverse complement strand
TGGTCGTCGACCGTGCCCTCGCCCACGCTTCCGGGGTTGATGATGAGCCGGCCCCTCACCCGGCGCAGCATGGGCGCATGGGTATGGGCGGCGACCAGCACATCTGCGCCCAGCGCATCCATCATGGCCACCAGATCCGAGTCGTTGGCGTCGTGGGCCACCTTGCCGGGGGGCACGGTGCGGTCTCCGTGAATGGCCACCAGGCGGTGCGGCCCTAGGTCGGCCTCCACCATCGCGGGCAGCGATCCCAGCCACTGGGCATCGGCATCACTCAGTACGGCGCGCGTCCAGGTGCGCGTGCCGGGGCGCATGCCGCGAAGTTCGGTGTCGGGCTTCAGCGTCTTGTTCGACACCTTGCGATCGGTGTTGCCGCCCACGATGGGCCAGCCAGTGGCCCGCATTCGCGCGATGCACTCTTCGGGCTCGGTGCCGCGCATCACGATGTCGCCGGTACAGATAGCGTCGGTGATTCCCGCGGCCCCGATCGCAGCGATCACAGCATCCAGGGCAGCCACGTTGCCGTGGATGTCGCCGAACACCGCGAGGCGTCCATTCACACTCATACTGCGGACGCTACGCCGTTGTGTTGCTGATGCGGCGAGAATCTATGGCCACAGCAGGTGTGTGAGGCCAGTGGCCAACCGGCGCGGTGCCGCGGGCGTCGTCGTTGCATTCACTGATGCCGGTGGTGTTCGCTCCGGCGGATGTCACATCGGTGCGCGTGGAGAGGCCATCGCCATGCCGGTGAGCGCGAGCACGCCCACTGCAACGATGTGGAATGTGGGGGAGTGCCGTCGACTCATGACGGCCACTCTGCCCACGGGGAAACTGACCCGAGCGCCGGGGGGTGGATGGAACCCCCCAGCACCTGGGCCCTACGCCGCGCGCCTTGTGGGCGTCGCGACGGGCTCGGTGGCGATGACGACCAGACGGAACGTCTCGCGCGAGTGGATGAGGACCGGCTTTGGGCGAAGCGCCTGTTCGTGGGCGCGCATGCGCTCGCGGCCACGGATGGCGAGGCGGCGGCGGCGCTGGGCCACCGCGCGGCTGCGGAATGCCGCCGCGATCATGATGCCGATGGCACCTGCGAGGGGTATCAGCACCGCACCGGCATCACCGGGATGGGTGAGCAGCGTGCTGGCCCCGCCCGACATGAGGCCGAGCGTAAGGCCGGCGGCGAGGGCGGCAAGGCCTGCGGCCCGTCCGCCTGCCGGCCGACCCCCCCGCCGATGGGGGCGGGGCATGGCCGCGGACGGGCCTGCCGGAGAGGGTGTTCCCGTGGAGTCCGGGACGAGTGAGAGATGACGTCGCGTGTTCATGAGAACAAACGTACGCCCCCCCTCGGACGGAACATGTGTTCTCACCGCACGATGCGTTGCACGAATGCGGCTGGGGCTGCACGACCTGTTGCGAGGTGTCTCTGGGTGACCAAATGGGGCGTCTGGGGAACAATTTGGGGTGAATGGGTTGCATTGTGGGGAGGGCGGGGGTAGGTTCCCTGTCGATGGCACCTCGGCTCCTCAGCGGTACCTATGAATGCAGCCTCGACGACCGATCGCGCGTGGCCATTCCGTCACGGCTTCGGGACCCCTTCGCCGATGGCACCGTCACCGCGTGGTGGCTGGACGACTGCCTTGTGGTGGTGCCGCGGTTCGAGTGGCCGTCGTTTATCGAGGACACCTTTGGCCGCATGAGCGTGCTTGACGACGACCAGCGCGAACTGAGCCGGTTTCTTCTGGCCGGAGCATTTGAGCAGGAGGGCCTCGATAAGCAGGGTCGCCTGCTGGTGCCCGCCGAACTTCGCGAGCACGCGGGCCTCGACGGCAAGGTGAAGGTGCTCGGCGGCGGCGCATACCTCGAGCTGTGGAACCCGGACCGGCTGGCCGAGCGCTTCGAGCGCCTCAAGACCGACGGAGTGGCCCAGCGTGCCGCCCGCCTTGCCGCCCGCATCAACGACGGCGGCCGGGGATGAGCCCCGTCGGCGTCCAGACAGAGGCCCTTCATCTGGTCTCCGGCGGCGCCCCGCACGACCCCGTCCTTCTCGACCAGGTCCTGACGCTGGTATCGCCCGAGCCCGGCGAGGTCATTATCGATTGCACGTTTGGGGCGGGCGGTCACGCATCTGCCCTCGCCAAGCGCGTGGGTCCCACCGGTGAACTGATCGGTATCGACAGGGACCCCGAGGCCGCCACGCACTTCGACGCCCTTCGCGGCGAGTTCGGTTGCCCCTCACGCCTCATCCGTGGCGACTTCGGATCGGTGCTCGCCGATCTTGAAGACCAGGGGCAGCGGGCTGACGTCATCCTCATGGACCTCGGTCTCTCGTCAATGCAAGTGGACCGGCCCGAGCGCGGCTTCTCGTACTCGCGCCCCGCCCCGCTTGACATGCGCATGGATCCGTCGCTGCCTGTATCGGCAGCCGACCTTGTGGCCGACGCCGACGAGCAGGATCTGGCGAAGTGGTTCTGGGAGTTTGGCGACGAGCGGTACTCGCGCCAGATCGCCCGTGCAATCGTGCGCCGACGCGCGGAGACGCCCATCACCACCACCGGTGATTTGGTGGAGGTCATCCGTGGCGCCGTACCCACCCCGGCGCTGTTTGCCGGTGGCCATCCCGCCCGCCGGGTGTTTCAGGCACTTCGCATCGTGGTCAACGACGAGTTGGGGATTCTGGAGCAGGGGCTGCCACGCGCCTTCGACATCCTGCGCCCGGGCGGACGCCTGGCCGTCATCGCGTTTCAGTCGCTTGAGGACCGCATGGTCAAGCGATTCATGCGCGAGCGCACCCGTGGCTGCATCTGCCCGCCCGACATGCCGGTGTGCGGCTGCGGCAAGTTGCCCGAGGGGCGCATGATCACGCCGCGCGCCGTCAAGTCGGTCATGGCCGAGATCGCCCGTAACCCCCGTTGCCATTCGGCCCGCCTGCGCGTGATCGAGAAGGGCGACGCATGAGCACCCGTGGCGCAGCAGCGCGCGTCGCACAGCCCAGTACCCGGCCGGCTCCCGCCCCCAGGCCCCGCCCGCGGGTCATCGTCAGCCCAGCACCGCGACGGTGGCAGCGTCTGCAGTCGCACGGTGTGCGGCTTGCGTGGGTGGTCATTCCGTTCATCGCCATTCTGCTTGGCGGCGTGGTGTGGGTAAACGTCGCCCGCCTCAACGTCACCACGCAGGCCGGTCGCACTGTGGAGATGTACGACCAGGTACAGGGCGACATCCTCAAGCTCCGCGCCAGCCTCGCCCAGAAGGACGGCGAGGTTGTGGACCAGGCCGCCAAGCGTCTCGGAATGGTTCAGGCACCCGGCAGCGGCCTCACGTACGTCACCGTCCCACCCGCAGCCCGTGTCACGGCCGGATATGCGTCGCGCACGCGATAAGGGGCGCGCCCGCGCCAGGCGGGACGCGGCCGATCGAGTTGGGTCGCGGCGTGTCCGCTACCTGACCATCGCCACCCTCGCCGTGCTCGGTCTCTTTGGAGCCCGTGCCGGTTGGATTGCCACGGTGCAGGCGGGAGAACTCAGTGCCAAGGCGACCGCGCAGCATGAGCGCACCATCGACCTGCAGGCGCCCCGTGGTGCCATCGTGTCGTCAGATGGCCGTGAGCTGGCGGTCGACAAGCACGTGGTTGCCGTCACCGCCACCCCGTATCTGGTGACAGACAAGCGGGGTACGGCCGAGCGCATTGCGTCCGCGGTCGAGCTATCGGTCGACGAGACGGAGCGGCGACTGCAGGGCGATGGCGGGTACGTCATGCTCAACACGGGCGTCGACCAGCAACGCGCCGCATATCTCAGGAAGCTCGGGCTGTCGGGCATTACGCTGACTGACGCGCAGAAGCGCCTCTATCCGCTGGGCATGGTGGGCTCCCAGATGATCGGCATGACCGACGACTGGGGCGCGGGCCTCACCGGTCTCGAGAAGTCGATGGACGGCCTGCTCAAGGGCACGGCCGGGCAACGCCACGAGGCACGCGACCCCAAGGGAAAGACCCTCAGGATCCTCGACGACCGCGAGCCGATTGCCGGTAAGACGGTGACACTCACCATCAATAGTGCCATTCAGCAGAAGACCGAGAGCGTGCTGCAGGCGGTCGTCGATGCCAACAATGCCACGGCGGCATCAGCGATTGTCATGCGTCCGGAGGACGGGGCCATTCTTGCCATGGCCACGGTGCCGGGATACGACCTCAACAAGCCGGAGACCCTCACGGCCGACGCCGAGCGCATGCGACCCATCACCGATACCTACGAGCCCGGGTCCACGTTCAAGCTCGTGGCGGTTGCCGGAGCAATTGAGGACGGCGTGGTGACCCGCGACACCATGTTCGACCTGCCTGAGACGCTCACCCTGTACGACCGCACCCTCAAGGAGTCGCACTACAGGCCATCGGTGTCGTGGAGCACTCAGGAGATTCTGCAGAACTCGAGCAATATCGGCACGGTGAAGATCGCCCAGAAGCTCGGCACCACGCAGTTGCAGCACTGGATCCAGCAGTTCGGGTTCGGCGCGAAGACAGGCATCGACTACCCAGGTGAGGTGTCGGGCATCGTGCTCCCCACCGATGAGTGGTCGGGCACGTCGATCCTCAACATCCCCATCGGGCAGGGCGTCGCCGTGACCATCGCCCAGATCGCGGAGGCCTACGGCGCCATCGCCAATGGCGGTCGCATGGTGCCGCCGCACCTCATCAAGCGCGTCGGCAATACGGTGCCCACCCATCCGCGCGGCCAGCAGATCATCAGCGCCAAGTCGGCCGAGCAGGTCAACATCATGCTGCAGAAGGTGGTGAGCGATGACGGCACGGGCAATGAAGCCAAGATCCCGGGCTACACCGTGGGCGGCAAGACCGGTACCGCCAACAAGATCGACCCGAAGACCGGCCAGTACATCCAGAGCTACGTGGCGTCGTTTGTGGGGTATGCACCCGCGACGCGCCCCGGCATCGTGGTCGCCGTCATGGTTGATGAGCCCACCAATGGCAGCTACTACGGCGGGCAGGTGGCGGCTCCGGCCTTTGAGAAGATCGCTCAGTTCGCCCTGCAACAACTGCGCATCGCCCCCTGACCGGTGTTTCCGGGGCCGCTGGTAACGTGGCCATCCGGATGAGGCTCATCGACCTGACCGGCGGCGTGCACGACGCGCGCCTGCTGGCACCGGGCGGCCGTGACGTTCCCGCTGCTGCCGACGCGGCCGCGACAACGCATGTCGCGGCCATCAGATACCGCTCCGCAGATGTCGGGCCGGGCGACCTGTTCGCCTGCCTGGTGGGCGAGCGCGCCGATGGCCACAACTTCGCAGCCGATGCCGTGGCACGGGGCGCGTCGGCGCTTGTGGTTCAGCGTGCACTTGACCTTCCGGTACCCCAGGTGCTCGTGCCCGACTCCCGGGTCGCAATGGCGCTCATGGGGGCAATGATGGAGGGTGACCCCTCCGCGAAGATGACCGTTGTGGGTATTACCGGTACCAATGGCAAGACCACCAGCGCGTATCTGGCACACGCGGTACTCGAGGCCGCGGGAATGCAGTGCGGGGTCATTGGCACGGTCGAGATCCGGGTGGGTGGCCGGTCGTCGGTGCCGACGCACACCACGCCCGAGAGCGTCGAGATGCAGGGGCTGCTCGCGAACATGCGTGATTCGGGCGACATCGCCTGCGCCATCGAGGTGTCATCACACGCGCTTGCCCAGCACCGCGTTGCGGGCCTCCACTTCGCCGCGGCCATCTTCACCAACCTCACGCGCGACCACCTCGATTTCCACGGAGACGAGGAGTCGTACTTCCAGGCCAAGCGCCTGCTGTTTGCGCGCCCGGGCGGCGAGGGGGCGAACCCGCCGGGTGCGGTCAACCTCGACGACCCGGCCGGCCGGCGCCTGGCCGACGAGTTGGGGCTACTGGGTTTCGGTATCGATGCCCCGGGCGCCGATGTCGCCCCCGAGGTGCTCGAGATGACCGCGCAGGGGTTTACGGCCACGGTCAGGACTCCCCGGGGGTCGCTTCACATCGAGAGCCCGCTCCGGGGGCGCTTCAACGTTGAGAACGTGCTGGGCGTGGTGGCCATGGGTGAGGTGCTGGGCCTCGACCACACGGCCGTGGCCCGGGGCATCGCATCGGTGCGCGGCGTGCCCGGCCGACTTGAGCCCATTGACATGGGCCAGCCATTTCAGGTGCTTGTTGACTATGCGCACACACCCGACTCGCTCGAGAACGTGCTGCGCACCACACGCGATCTGGCAGGCGACGGACGCCTCATCGTGCTGTTTGGCTGCGGGGGCGACCGCGACACCGGAAAGCGCCCGCAGATGGGGGCCATCGGCCGCGCACTGTCGGATGTGTGCATCGTCACCTCCGACAACCCGCGCAGCGAGGACCCCAACGCCATCATCCGGCAGATCGTCGCGGGTGCGGGGCATGGCCCGGCCGACCTGCTGGTGCAGGTCGATCGCCGGCTGGCCATTGCCACAGCAATTGACGCGGCGCGCCCGGGTGACGTGGTGGTGATCGCCGGCAAGGGGCATGAGTCGGGTCAGGAGGTGGCTGGCGTGGTCACTCCGTTCGACGACCGCCAGGTGGCGCGTGAGGTGCTTGGCACCAGGCGGGCCGCATGAGGATTGCGCTGCGGGACATCATCGAGTGGGGCGGCATCACGCTGGTCGCGGGCGACGACGACGTGATGGTGGAGGGTGCAACCGCCGACTCGCGTGACGTCGTGCCCGGTTGCTTGTTTGTGGGTGTCTCGGGCGAAAACGTGGACGGCGGCCTGCATGCGGCAGATGCCATCGCGCAGGGCGCGGTCGCTGTACTTGTGGGCCCCGAGGCGTGGTCGGAGGTAGGGGACGATCTGGCGCGTACCGGTGCCGCCATTCTGCTGGCGGGCGACCCGGTTGAGGCCCTGGGGCTGGTGGGACGTGGCGCCCTCCAGCATCTGGGCGCGAGGGTTGTGGGCATCACCGGCTCATACGGCAAGACCTCCACCAAAGACAGCGTGGGCGCCGTGCTGCGTGCCGCCGGAGTACGAGTAGCCTGCACGCCGGGTAACCGCAACACCGAGGTGGGGGTGCCGCTCAGCATCCTTGGATTGCCCGCCGACGCCGAGGTGGCCGTCATTGAGATGGGCATGCGGGGCCCGGGTCAGATCGCCGAGCTGGCCGTGCTTGCACCTCCCGATGTGGCGGTCATCACCTCTGTCGGACCGGTGCATCTCGAACTGCTGGGAACCATTGAGGCAATCGCCGCCGCAAAGGCAGAGATCCTGAGCGCGCTCTGCCCTGGCGGAGTGGCGGTCATCCCCAACGACGACATTTACCTGAGCGCCTATGTGGATGCGCTGCCCGAGGGCGTGGGAGTGGTGCGCTTTGGCGATGAGCCGGCCATCGACCTCGACCTCGGCGACCTCAAGGCCTGGGAGCGACGCAACATGGCCGCCGCCGTGGCCGTGGCCACCGCGCTCGGTACCCCGCCTGCGGCTGGTACCC
>CAMCOB010000067.1 GCA_945876305.1 Bifidobacterium breve | reverse complement strand
CCGAATGCGGCCGGGATCATGGCGGCTGCCAGCGTGCGACCCGCGACCCCGCGGCCGGGGTTCACCTGTGGGTCAAGCCCAGGTGCCAGAGAGAACGCGAGCGACGATGGATAGCCCCACCCCCCACGCGGGCTGATCTCCTCAACCGAGAACCCGGCCTCGCCAAGCACCAGCCGCAACGAGCGTTCGTCAAAGTGCCACCGGTGCCGCGACGGCTCCCAGGCGTGCCACGAATCGCCGAACACCCGAGCCTCGAGGGAGTCGCGGTTGGGCACCGCCACGCTCAGCATTCCCCCATCGCGCATCACTCGCGACACCCGGCCAAGCGCATCGCCGAGATCGTCCAGATGCTCAAGCACGTGCCACAGCACCACCGCATCGGCACAGTGCCCATCCATCACCTCTCCCAATTCGTGCACCCCGGCACGAACCACCTGCGCGTTGGTATCGGCAAGATGAGCCGTGGCACGCATGACCTCAACCGGGTCTGGCTCAATTGCCACGACATCAAACCCCCGGTTGGCCAGCGCCTTCGCCCGCAGACCCGTGCCCGCACCCACATCAACAACGAGCGATCCCGGGCCAAGCGCATTGGCAAGCGGTGCCACCGATGCCGCAGCCATGCGTGATGCCACTACCGCGCCGATGCCACCCATCTCACCAGCCGCCGGTGCGGCAGCGACATCGCCGGGCACCGGCCATGTGAACCCAATGCCACACACTGCCGAGGTGCACACACGCACCTCACCGGGCCGGCCGCCGTGCCGGTCGTGTGGAACGAGCAGCAAATCGGACGCGCCGCCGCAGCGCAGGCATGCGATGGCGTCACGTAGCGGGGACGACTGCACGTGCTCACGATATCGGTCATCTACCACCGCCAGCCGCCCACGTGGGCAGCAGCACCCCCGGCGGTTGTGGGCGATTGGGACGCGGTCGCTTGGGGCGCGGCGGTCGGGGGCGAGCCGGAATTCGCGGCATCACCGAGACGGGCGGGCGTTCGATGAGACGCACAAGGGCGGGAATCGGACGCACCGGTGCCCGGCGCCCCAGGTGCACCGGGCGCAATACCAGCAGCCCAGCCATCACCAGGGCGATCACCGCCACGATGCCCGCGTACTCCACCACCACGGATCCCCGCTGTCTCATACCCCCGTCACCACACCGATCTGGCCGGCCAACTCGATCAGCATCACTCCCAACACCAGAAGCAGTGCGCCCGGCACCATCACGAGCGCCACCACAAGCTGAATGCGCGGGGCTGCCCGCGCAGCACGGTCGCGGACGAGCTGCCGACGGATCGCACGCAGCGCCTCGGCCTGACCCGCGAGCGCTGTGGCCAGAGGGGTGCCGAGCTCCTCGGCCTGCAGCAGGGATGCCACCAGCCGCGCGACGTCATCCGAGCCAATTCGCTCGGCGAGTGCTTGGTAGGCCTGCCTGCGGGGTGTTCCGAGCGCCTGGGCATCAAGCATGACGGCGATCTCATCGCCCAACGGCCCGCCGAGCCGAGCGGCGGCGAGCCGCAGGGCGGGGTCCAGCGCCATTCCCGATTCCACGCAGATCACCATGAGGTCGAGGAGGTCCGGCAGGGCCTGAACGATCGCCAGCCGCCTCGCGGTCGCCATCCGGCCGATCACCCGATCCGGCAGCACGCGGCCCGCGAGGGCAAGCACTGGCACGGCGACCACGAGGGGCAACGCCAGTACAGCGAGCGCCGCGCCCAGTAGAACCCCGGTCACGGCACCGCCCGCCCGCGCACGCATCACCATGGCGGCGCCCCGATCGCCAGGAAGCCCCGCACCCTCGAGGGTCGCCACCGGGGGATTCCCCTGCACCACGCCCCGCACGCCGGACGGCACCGGCACCCTCGCCAGCACCATGATCAACCGGGGCACCGCGTGGGCCGCACCCGCCGCCTGTCGCCCCGGTGCACCGGCTCGCCGCAGCCGCAGGCCCACAATCAATGCAACCACGGCCGGGGCCAGCGCCAGGAGCGCTGGCGGCGCGATCATGCAGGCACCGCCGCAATGCGCCGGATGATGATGATTCCCGTGGCCTGCAGACCCACCGACACCACCAGTATCCCGACCCCCAGCCCACTGCCAAGACTGCGGGCGAGAAGTCCGGGAGATGCCGCCTCGGCCATCGCGGCACCGAGCAGCGGGATGCACGCAACCATCCATGCCGTGGCGCGGGCCTGCGCGGTTGCGCCGCGCACCTCTCGTGCCAGCCGGCGGCGGTCCTCCAGCCGCGCCGACATGTCACGCAGCGCGCGGGCCAGATCGCCCCCCGTTCGCCGCTGCACAAGGATGGCCGTTACCAGTAGCGCAAGGTCGGGATCGGGCATGCGCTCGGCCAGCCGACCCAGCGCATCGTCCACCCGGCCGCCCAGCTCCAACTCGGCCGCCACCATACGCAGCTGCGTCCCCAGCGGATCGGGCGTATCCCTGGCTGATCGCACGATCGCCTGCCGCAACGACAGGCCCGCCGCCACGGCACTGCCCAGCATCAGCGCCACACCCGGCATCGCGTCGGCCACCCGCCGCGCATGGCGGCGATCGGCCGCCGTCAGCACAGACCGCCACGTCACCACAGATGCGACCGGGCCCGCAATCAGTGCGATGGGGCTTTGCAGCACAACCCACAGAACCACCGCGGTCAGCACCCCGGCGGCCACCACGAGGCCAACAAATCCGTCACGGCCCAGCGACCACCCCGAGCGGCCAAGGCGAACCGCCACCTGCGACAGCACGGTGGTGGCGCTCACCCGGGTTCCCCCACGCGCCCGCGCCGCGCATCGCGCGTCACAGCCGAGAGCCACTCACCGGCGTCAGCACGCCAAGTAAAGCGCCCCTGGCCATCCCCCTGCCACCACCGGCACAGACGATGCGTGCGGGGGCCGTCTGGTCCACGGCGCACCTCGGCAATCTCCACGGTACGTCGCACGCCCGATGCATCACGCGCCTGATGCACCACCAGATCCACCGCGCTCGCAACCTGGTCGGCCACCGCCACCCATGGCAAGTCGAGGTCGCCCATCAGCGAGAGCGTCACCAGCCGCCGCAGCGCCTCATCGGGAGACGATGCGTGGATGGTGGACAGCGAGCCCTCGTGTCCGGTTGTAAGCGCCGAGATCATGTCGAGTGCCTCGCCACCGCGCACCTCACCCACGATGATTCGGTCGGGGCGCATGCGCAGTGCATTGCGCACGAGCGCCCTGATGGAGATGGCCCCCCTTCCCTCTACTCCGGCCGGCCGCGATTCCAGCCGCACCACATGCGCAAGGGGCAGACGTAGCTCGGCGGCATCCTCGATCGTGATAACCCGCTCGCTGGCCGGAATGGCAGCAGAGATCGCGGCGAGCGTTGTGGTCTTTCCGCTGCCCGTGCCGCCGGTGACCAAAATATTGCGCCGTGCCGCCACTGCCAGATGTAGGGCGTCCAGCATCTCGGGCGACATCGCCCCCAGCGCCACCAGATCCTCACCCGACAGCGGGTCTATGGGGAATCGACGAATCGTGAGTACCGGGCCATCGAGGCTGAGCGGGGGCATCACGGCATTCACCCGCGAGCCATCTGGCAGTCGGGCATCCACCATGGGGCTGGCCTCATCAAGCCGGCGACCCAGTGGCGCAATGATGCGGTCGATCACATGCAGCAGATGCTCGACATCCTGAAAGTGATTTGGCACCGGCTCAATACGCCCCGACCGCTCAACCCACACACGGGATGGCCCATTCACCATCACCTCTGTCACCGATGCATCACGTAGAAGGGGCTCCAGCGGACCAAGGCCGAGGGTGGCGTCAACAACCGACGTGACGATCTCGCGTCGTGCCTCGGACGAGAGAATGTGATGCCCCGCATCGAGGGCATCCTCGGCAAGCGCGGCCACCACCTCCCGCGTGGCGCCCCCGGGCGACACGGCCCCGCCACGCACGATCTGCGCCCGGATGCCTTCCACAAGCGCAACCGGGTCTGCGTCGCGCGGGTCAGACACCAGTGGCCTCCAGAAGATCGCGGAGCGCAGCCGCCATTCCACCCCTCCCCTTCGGTGGCCGGCATGCGCCCACGTCTTCTGCACCGCGGGCATCTGCCGCAAGACCGATCACCACCTCCGCAGGCGCCAGCGTGCGAAATGCCCGCGGTGATACATCGGGCCGCCCGGGCAAGGCCGAGGCAACCACCACCGCCCGCATGCCCGGGTGCCCCTGAATCACGGCCCCGCATGCGTTCGCGCCCATCACCGATCGGGATGTCACCACCACGAGGACTGCGGCGCGCGCCATCAGGGCCCGCTGCATATCGGCATCACCGCGGCCAACATCGGCGACCCATGGGGTTGCCGATGCGAGTGCGGCCGCGAGGCGCCCGGTCTGCTGCTCGTTCCACGCCGCCATGGAAGCGGCTGTCGGAGGCCCGGAGACCAGCCGCAGGGCATCGGTGTGCACGTGAACAATGTGCGCAATGTGCGCGGCGTCCAGTTCGTCGCGCACCGACCACAGATCCCCCACGGTTCGTGCCACGGGAATGCCCCACAGCACATGCGGGCCTCCTCCGTGTCCGTCGATCCCGATCACTGTGGGTGCATGCCCGAGAGCGGCCAGAGCCAGTGCCACGCCGCCCGCCACCGTGGTTGCCCCGCATCCACCTACCGCTCCGACGACGGCAATACCGCTCCCGGTCATCAGCCCTCACCCGCAGGCCTGGCAATCACACGCACCTCGCGCGCGAAGTCGAGCGCGCGCGCCACCTCAAGCGCATCGGCGATACGCAGCCGCAGCACCAGGCCGCCGGCAACATCTGCCGCATCTGCGCCAAGTGACGGGGTCACCGCCAGCACCTCGGCGTTCGACACGATCACCCGGGTGCGCCCCGCCATCCCCTCGCCATCCGATGCGATTACGTCCACCCGCGATCCTTCCGGGGGCGCGGCCACTGGCCCTCCCGCTGCCCGCAGCGGAACTGGAACGGCGCGCTCGCCCGGCAGTAGCGGGGCGGGGCCCACGCCGGGCGCACCGCCGATAACCGCATCGGTGACTGGTTCGCCGGGTGCCAGCGGGGCCACCGTGCGCCGCCCAATAACCCCTGACGCGCTCGCCTGAAGCCCGGAAAGGCGCAAATCATCGGGCACGGGAGCCATGGCCAGCGAGCGCGCGGCAAACTCCTCGTCCAACAGCGTGCCCGCCGGAATGACCGTGCGGGCCACCACCACCTGCGCCGACCCACCCGAGGCAGATCCGGTACGGCTCATCAGCACCATCGCACCCACCGCCAGCAGCGCGGCCAGCGCAAACCACACCACGGGGCGACGTCCCGGCACGCGAATCCTCATGCTGCCACCCCACTGTGACCGCACCGGGCGCATGGCCCACCCGGCGCCCCACCGCCCAACTCGCAGCGCTCACACGGCACCCATGCCCGATCGCACCAGCGCGAAAGGGCATCAGCGCCGACGGCGGGCATTGCCAAGGCCTCAACCCCCCACGGCATGCGGGGCAGTCGACATGCCGGCAGGGCCGCGAGCCCGACAGCCACCTGCGCACGGCGCATCAACTGCGCGCCCCGCGACTGCGCGCTCCACGTGACGATGAGGGCTGTGGCCCACCCGGCCTCCACGAGCCCTGATGGAAGCCACACCACGTCGCACCCCAGCAGCACACCAAGCGCGGCGAGCGGGGCCGCCTCCCCATCGGCCCAGGGCGGGCGAGCCAGCACCAGCGCGCCCGGAGCAGCCGACGCCACGGCATCCACCGCGGCGTCGAGGCCAGCCGCCCGCGAACCGCGGCGGCGCTCCGGGGTTGCGACCACCACCACCAGATCGCACCCACTGATCCCCGCCGCACCCGCCACCGCCGAATCCACGACGACGCGGGGCGTCTCAGGCATCGTCCCCGAGCAGGCGATAGCCCAGGCCCCACACGTTGACGATAAACCGCTCGCCGCCCGAGGCGTCGGCCAGCTTGCGACGCAGGCGTGACGCATGGCTGTCGACCGTGCGGGTACGACCAGGTGAGACGTAGCCCCACACGTCGCGCAGCAGCTCGTGCTTG
Organism: Bifidobacterium breve; assembly: GCA_945876305.1. Classification (GTDB taxonomy): domain Bacteria; phylum Actinomycetota; class Thermoleophilia; order Miltoncostaeales; family Miltoncostaeaceae; genus SYFI01. Next base: position 1,504 of record CAMCOB010000067.1, on the reverse strand, counting down.
CTCACCACCCGCCTCGGGTCGCGGGCCAGAGCCGTAAGCAGGCCCATCTCCTTGGCCGAGAGGCTGAGCGGATCGCCGTTCACCGTAACTCGCCTGGCACGCCGGTCGATGGTGAGCACGCCCACCCGCAGCGTGCCGGCGGTCCACTCCCCATCGGCACGTCGGATGAGCGCCCGGAGCCGCGCCAGTAGTTCGACATACGCGAAGGGGGTCCCCACGACCTCATCCGCACCCCGCTCGAGTGCTCGCACCACCCGGTGGGGCTCGCGCGATCCCGACACCCCAAGCACCGGCATGGCCGAATCCCAGGGCTCCTCGGGGCCGCCGTCGCGGATTATGCCCACGGCATCCAGCCCGCCCGCTCCCGGCATGTCCAGATCGATGATCACCGCACTGGGACATGAGTTGCGAAGCGCACCCCGTACCTCTTCGGGGTCAGCCGCCAGCAGCACTCTGAAGCGATCGGCCTGCAGGTCGGCGGGCAGACTGCCCGATGCGGGGCGGGGCCCCACCAGCAGCACCGATCGGTTGCTGTTCTCGGTGGTCATTACATCTCCTTCCGGTCAGTTCCCCAGGGCCTGATGCCCTGGGTGACCGGTAAACGCGTGGGGTGGGCACATGCTCCCCCCTCTCCCGCGCGCAATGTCCCTGCGAGCGGGAAATCGTGGCATCCGGGCAGCCAAACCGTGTCGCCGGCGCGCAACGCGGCCAGCACCCCAGTGCGCGCCTCCAGCACCACCCGGGCACCCCTCGCCGACGCGCCACGCCGAGGCAGGGGATCGACCACCCGCAGCACCGTGCCATGCGCATCTACAAATGCCGCACCGATCCGTGCCCGCAGACCCACGCCGTGAACCGCCCGGCAGGGCGCCAACACCAGAGCCTCATCACCCGCCGGGTCCGGCGTGCCGAGCATCCCCACCAGCCGCGACAGCACCCCCTCCGCCACGTAGGTGCGCTCGGCAATCACGATTCCATCGCCCCTGCGAAGCGCCCCCACGGGGCGTGCGATCAGGTCAATGCGGAGCGGATGGGCCATGCCTCAAGGCTGGCCCCATCGTCGTAATACGTGGCGCGCGGGACGTGGCGATTTGCGCACCCACCCGTGACGCACGACGCATCCGTCAGTCGTGCGGGCGAATGCTCCCCTGCAGCGCAGCCATCGCCCGGGCGAACATGATCCCCATGGCATCAGCGGCGTCGTCCACGGTGTCGACTGGCTTCATGGTGCTGAGCCCCGCGGCGGCCATCTGCACGGCCAGCGTGATGATCTGGAAGCGCTCAACCGGGGCGATCTGTCCGCCGCCCTCGGCCTGCACCTCTTCCATGGCCTCACGCTGGGCGCGCATCATCTCTTTGAGGCGCTCCTTGAACTCCTCCGATGCATCCTCGCCAAACGCGAAGCCGAATGGGTTCTCGGGCGGCATGTCGTCACTCACAGGCGGATCTCCCGAAGAGGTGTGCGGCTGAACATGTGCACGGTATCGACAAAGCGCACCGTGCG
>CAMCOB010000066.1 GCA_945876305.1 Bifidobacterium breve | reverse complement strand
CATGTCCCGAACCGCAGAAGAGACAACTTCAGCGGGGAGCGGTGCTACGCGGTGGAGCCACCACTCTTGATCGCGCCCTTGATGGCAGCAGCCACAAACACGAGGCCGAGACCGTCAAAGAGGAACTGAATGCCAACGAGCAGCCCGATTGCCCACGCTGCCGAACTGGGGAACTTGGCGGCGATGAGCACACCGATGATGATGGCGAGCGCGCCACCGAATCCCACGAGACCGGCACCCTCGCCGCCGCGGTGCGCGATGGCGGTGCCTACGCGGACGACGCCCATCGCGATGAAGACCACTGCGATGACGGCGGTGAGGCCGATGGTGGCATCAATAGGGTTGAACAGAATCCAGAGACCACCGATGAGCAGAAGAACCGACAGGATCCCACCGGTCACCTTCCAGCCCGGGGCGGCGCTGCTCTGGAATGCAGCCAGCAGCCATGCCACGGCGAGCACGATGACGAGGATCCCGACGAGAATCGCGATGCTCACCGATGCCACCGCCGGGACGGCGATGGCGATGATGCCGATGATGATCGCCAGGATGCCGCCGGCCATCATGGCCGACGAGGATTGCTTGATGTCTTGAAGGGCGTCAGAGCCCATGAGGGCATGCTCCTTGCTCGGGAACGTATCAATGGGATGTTCACTCATCGGGTGGCCGATCCCTGCCGTTGAGCAGTGGGAGGGGTGAGTTCCGGAGCGACGCCTGGGGCACGGAAGGTGCCAATGCCACCGCGGCCAAGATGGTGGAAACGACGATCCGCATCAGTCCAGCCCGGTGCGCGTCTCGAGCGCCACACCCTTCCGGCGTGCCAAATCATGAAGGTGGCCATCGAAGGTCGCCGCGTAGACCTCCGGCTCGGGCACCCCCGCTTCGATCAGGCGCTGCTCGAGCCCGCGCTCAGAGGCATGGCGGAAGAACAGGATGCCGATCGCGATAAAGGTGATGGCGCAGTGCGCCAACACCATCACGGTGCCGGCATTGGCCTGGTCCTCGAGGGGGCCCACGCCCCATGCGGCCGCACCGGCGGCATGCGATAGGTAGAACGGGGTTCCAGAAAACCAGAAGACGTTGGCGATAGCGACGCCCGCGAAAAACACCAGCACCATGTACACGCACTTCGGCCCCGTGCGGAACCACGGCGGTGGGTCCACGATGCGGTCGGTGATGGGCGCCCACAGGGCGATGCCCGCCACGAATACCGCCACCTGCTGCAGCACCCAGAGCGCAGGGGTCACGAGTACCTGATGGTGCACATCGGGCACGAGCCAGATGATGGTGCTGCCCAACCAGATGCTGAAGGCCACAACCGGGTGCAGCAGCAGTGCCCGGATGGGCCGCCGTGTGCGTGTTCCACGGCTGGCGGGCTGGATGCCGAGGAGGATCAGGACCGGGGCCAGCGCCCCCAGCAGCACGTGCTGTGACATATGGGCAGTGAGCAGCCCTCCCTGCGCGATGGTGGCGATGGGGGCGCAGAGCGACAGAACTCCCACGCCCACTCCACTCCAGAGAAACGCCAGGCGACGCCGGTGGAGCGCTGCGTCATCGGCGTGGCGTGGCGAGAGGATGATTCCAATGGCAATCAGCGCGCCCACGAGAATCCCCGGAAACGCCCAGAGGGTCCACCACTGTTCATCGGTCACCCGGCGCAGCGCACGTTCGTAGCCACCCCATACCTCGGAGGCCCCGCCCGTGGCCCCGGCGAGGAGCACCCCAAGGGCAATGATCGCCGCACCCGCGACCGCGCCGAGGATCCAGCGTGCGCCCGGGGGCGTGCGTGTGGAAGGGGCTGGCGGCATCGGTGGTCACGCTATCGCGGCCAGCGGCACTGACGCAGCCGCGCGGCTAGGGTGGCGTGCATGCACGACATCGTCATCCGTGGGGACATGATCAGGTTGGGGCAGTTGCTCAAGCTGGCCAACCTTGCATCCGGCGGCGGGGACATCAAGGCGATTCTTGAGCATGGTGTCCGTGTCAATGGGGAGCCGGAAGATCGTCGGGGGCGCCAGTTGCACCCGGGCGACCTTGTTGAGGTCTTTGACGAATCACTCAGGGTCGTCGCACAACCCTGAGGGTGACGGTTGGCCCGGCACGTTCGTTGGGCCAATGGGAGAATGCGCGCATGGCGGAGATCGGACATACGGCAATCGGTGCGTGGAGTGGCGGCCGGGTGATGCACTTCGGCGAGCCGCTTCCAGATGACCGCCTCGAGGCCCTCTTGCGCCCGGGCGTCGACATCAACACCATCGTGACGGCAGACGTCTACGCCGACGGCGAGGCCGACCGCATCGTCGGTCGCTCCATCAAGGGCCTTCCGCGGGACGAGTTCAACCTCGTCGCCATGGTCGGGCACGACTTCTACAACGGAATCCGGCGCGGTTCGAGCGGCTATCCACGCTTCACTGATCCGGATCTTCGCGGACCAGACGGCTACCGCGACTACCTGGACATGGCGCTTGAGAAGAGTCTCGAGCGCCTCGGCCAGGACCACGTTGATCTGCTGTTTCTCCACAACCCCGATCGCGTCGGATACACGAGCGACGTGGTGTGGAAGGCCATGACCGACATCCGCGATGAGGGGCTCGCCGACATGATCGGCGTGGCCCCGGGGCCCGCGAACGGGTTCACGCTCGACCTCATCGGATGCCTTGAGAACTACGGAGATGACATCGACTGGACGATGGTCATCCTCAACCCGTTTGAGCCCTGGCCCATGGGCATGGCCCTGGCGGCGCACGAGAAGTACAACGTGAAGGTGCTGGCCCGCGTGCTCGATTACGGCGGTGTGTTTCACGGCGATCTGCCAGATGAGGACAAGCTGGTTGAGGGCGACCACCGTAAGTACCGGCCCGCGGGTTGGGTTGCCGAGGGCAAGCGGCGGCTCACCGAAATACAGCCCATCGCCGATCGGCACGGGCTCACGCCGCTGCAGTTGTCGGCACAGTGGACCCTGGCGCAGCCGGCGGTGCAGTGTGTCGTGCCCACCTTCATTCAGGAGGCCGGGCCAATGCATAAGACGGTGGAGGACCAGCGCCGCGAATTGGCAACGACTCCGCGCGAGACCCTGCTCACCCCCGAGGACATCGCAGAGATCACGCGGCTCGGCGACAACCACGGATGCATGACACTCAAGGGCGGTACGCCCGGGCACGAAGGGCCGCAGATGCCCGACTCGTGGCCGATGGCCGCAGACCTTGACGCCGTGGCCGAGCGGTGGGGCATCGACCCTGCCGCAGATCTGGTGCGCCTCCACTAGATCTGGGGGCACTGGCCCCGTGCCGTACCTGATGTAACCCACGCCGGCGCCGGCGGATCACGGCCACGATCCGACGGGGACCCCCGGTACCGGGGGTGCCGGTGCGCCGCCGGGCGTGGCCCCGGCACCCAGTAGGTGGTGAGCAGCTGCCAGATCGACGAACGCTCGGGCGTACTGCGCATGCCCCGCCAGGCTCAGGTGCGCGCCGGTCTCCGAGCTTACGAACCAGGGCACCGCGCCGGGGCAGAAGCCGAATGGGTGCAGGATGGCGAGTTTCATCTGGGTCACCCGCGCCTGAGTGCTCTCACCGTCAACTCGCGGGTGGGCCCCGAGGGCGTTGGTCTCGCAGCGGTGTGTCCCCGGACCGAGCCCCGTGCGTGCCTGTGGACCCTCCATCAGCAGCAATCGGTCGCCACCGGCGCCATTCGCCCGCACGGCGGCGCGCACGGCCCTCTGAAGGGCCCCGGCGACGTACCGCACGCGGTCCACCTGCAGGAATGCGCTGGCGGGTACCGCCAGCGGATAGTTGACCACTACAACCTGAGCGCGGGAGCCATCAACAAGCGTGCGGATGATGCGGGCGAGGTGCCGCGTGAGTCCCGACGCCTGGACGTGGGCATCGGCGCAGGCGGCGAATGACGCGAGCCGCCACCGCAATTCGCAGCCGTAGGCGCGGCCCAGGATGAACTCGTGCAGGATTGGGTTCGCCCCGAGCATGACCACCACCACATCGGGCGCGTCCCGCATGGCCCGCGCAGTGAGGTGCGCAAACTTGCCCCCGGTATCGAAATCCGCTGGGGTGGCTCCCGAGATGGCGAAGTTGGCGAACTGGCCCGCACGCGTGAGGCCCAGCGACCGTGCCGCCTGCGCGGGCCACGCCACGCCATTGCCAAGGCCGAAGTCGGGGAGAAACCGAAGCGGCGAGGTTGACCCCACGCCGTTGGCCGCGTTTGACGCACACCGATTGTTGTCATACGGCCCGGGCATGCACCGCAGCAGATCCCGTGCCCTCCACGGCGTGCCATCTCCCAGATAGCCAAAGCCCGCTGACACAGAGTCGCCCAGCACGCGCATGGTCTGGGCCGCCGCCGTGCCCGGAATGGCCGCTGCGAGGCACAGCGCGATGAGGAGCGAGGTACGAGCGGTGCGGCACACGCGAACCACCTGTAGGTGTCAAGTCCGGACACCAGGCAGGGTGATCAACCGGGCGGCTCCATCTGGCACGAATGTGTGGCGCACTGATCGGTGAAGCGAACAAGGTCGCGCGCATCGCGCACAGGGGGTCGCGATCTGCCCCCAGAGTCAGATCAGCGAGCGTCGGCCACCAAGTCGACGACCGCCGACATCCCGCGATGACGAGGGCCTTCATCGAGCAGTGCGTCGTACTCAATGAGCGAGCGAAGTCCGTTGACGGGGAATGACGACTCAAGGACATCGTCCGCCGCCACGAATCGCGCCGTCTCGCGCACGAGGATCTCGTTCGGGCCAGCGTCGAGCTCATACTCGGCACCCGCGAACTTCCTCTCCCACTCAGCGATGGTTGGCCTTATGTCTGGGGGACCTCCCCGTTATTGGGGCGGAGGGTGCGCCCGCACGTGTGCTGGGCTACGGCGCCGAGGTGGGAACGGCCCGGAACACATACGTTCCGGCGGTGCTCAACCCGGGCAACCGGAGGATGTACTCAGGCCCCGTGCCTGCGGGAATCTCCCAGATTCGAGCGACGTTTCGGGGGCTGCCCGCGGCCGCGGCATTGAAACTGCCCCGGGGGACGGACTTGAAGTTGGTGTACTCGTACAGGCGGTACGCCTTTGCGGAGTCGGGAATGGTCACCGTCACCGTGAGGGTCATCGACTTCGCCCGGGGCGGCGTGCGCATGGGGTCCGTGGTCGGCAAGCCCTCGTTATTTCTGCTGGACGTCACGGCGACGGGGATGACGTACGGTCCGCCCGGCGACGTGTCGGTCACCCCCGTGACAGCGACTGCGTAGTTGCTGCCGTCGGCACCACTTGCCTTGAGCACCGAATAGAGATTCGTCGGGCCAGACCCACGGTTCGCTTGCCGACGCGTCTTTTGCACCGCGTCGAACCGGTAGGTGTAAAGCGTTGACCCGGCAGGATTGTCGGCGGTGTTGCCGCGCGGAGTTTCGAGGTCGTTGATGGTGAGCGTGTCGGTGGGGAAGTAGGTGCCGGCGTTTGCCCCCTCCAGAGGCTGCTCCGACGAAACCCGAATAACCGGAACGATGTGGTCGTACTCCGAGTCGCCCGGGGTGTCCTGCCCCAGGATGTTCCTGTTGGTGAGCATTCCGATCGTGACACTGTCGCCCTGAACCACGTGTTGCTTGATCCACGCGAGATACCCCGGGGTATTCGACGACTGCGCACTGTCGTACGAGACCATGTTCAGGCGCATCCCGGTGGCCGCGGTGACCGCATTGCCGTCAGGCGGGGACACCCCGAGTAGCAACTGGCTTGCCTCAAGGGTCTGGTTGGTTCGCGCTGAGGCAAGGCGCCGAGCGGTCCACTGCGACGTGTACTGCCCAAATCGCATTCCCGCCATGATCATGCTGGTCTCCCCGCAGTACCCAAAATTCGGGTCCCACTGAAGACGGGGCGCCATTGGCACTGAGGACGCGTACCCTCCGGGCGAGGTGGTGTCGGCAGCGAGTGCGGAGGCCGAACCGATCATCAGAATGGCTGCCAAGGCGAGGGCTCGACGGCGTGCGCTGCGGTTCCAAAGAGCGGGCGGCATGGGCTTTGACGCTACATGAGCCCGGCAGTGGATCGAGGCAGATGCGTCAAGCACCGACATTCATGGCGAGGATCAACGGATGGCTTCCCGCGGGCGTCATCAGAAAATTAGGGCCGGGCATTTCGGGTCTCCTGTGGACCGTGAGCTCCGACACCCACAGCCTCGCGAGAGACCCGGTCTATTTCTCAGCGACCCTTCGGAACCCCTTTAGGCGCGACGGCTGATACCAGGAAGGCCACCACCACCACCCGTGACCCGTGGAGGGCGTGGGTGGCCGATTGCGATCATGACCACGTGCGCGCACCGTCAGCCGACTGGAGCAGGCGTCCGTCGTGGTCTGCTGCCACCACCTCGCGACGTGAGATGGCCAGGAGCGCGGCCGGGGCCGCTCCGAGCGTCCCCCGGGGTGACCACGACTCGCCTCCGTCGGCACTGACCGATACGTCGCCCATCGCATCGACGATGAACAGGGCATCGGGCCGCACCCATGACAGCAGCCCGATCTCGTTCCCGACGTTCGTCCATGTGCGCCCGCCATCGCGCGATCGCACGAGTCCGGTCTGCGTGGACGCGACGAGCGACGTGCCACGGCCTGGCTCGACCGCCAAGTCGATCAGGGCGCGCGGCGCACTCGCGATCCTCGCGAGTGCCGTGGGAGCGCTCCCCGCATACAGGGCGGCATCGCTATTCACGGCGTAGACGCGCCCCGCGCCCGCCTTGATCACGTGGTAATCGTCGCGTGGCACCTGTGGGATGGCCGTCCATGTGACCCCGTCGTCGCTCGACGTGCGAAGGCCGAGCGGGTTGGGCTCGGTGCTGTCGGGCGCCGGGTGGCCCGACGAGAGCAGCGCACCGGTCGGCAGCGCCGCGAGCCCCATGTAGTCGGCGGCGTCACCTACTCGGGCAAGCGTGCCGTCGGCGCTGGGTGCGAACAGACCAGCGTGCGTGCCAATACGCAGATCGCCCCCGCGCGTGCGCGCAATCCCATGAACGTGCGCCGCATCGGGGGGCAGTACGAGCCCCGTCGTCGCGGACGGGGCTGTGGTCGTCCCCGACGAACCACATGCCGCGAGGAGTATGGGCAGGGCGACGAGGGCCGCGGCGGTGATCTTCCAGCGCATAGTTGGAATGATGAAGGATCGAATCAGTGCGGCGCCCCGGCATCGTCGATATCGACGGCATCCGCCCCTCGCAGACGGCCAACCTCATGGTGGATCCGCACGACGCGCCCGTCAAGGACTCACTCCCGCATCGGGCTGGCACCGAGAATCCCGATGGTGCCGTGGCTGAGGAGGGCACCAGCGAGAGCCCTCGTGTGCACAAGGCGGGATCGCCCAGCCGTGATGGCCATGCAATAAGGGATAACGACCATCTGACGGGGGATAGAGGATAAAGCCGACGAGCGGATTTGAACCGCTGACCCCTTCATTACGAGTGAAGTGCTCTACCAGCTGAGCTACGTCGGCGAAGCGGCGGGAACTCTACTGCACCGGGGTGGGGCAGAGGACACTGCCCCGAAGGCACCGGTAATCTGATGCAATCAATCGAAAGGTTCCCCTCATGAACAAGTTTTCTCGCCA
>CAMCOB010000065.1 GCA_945876305.1 Bifidobacterium breve | reverse complement strand
CTTGCCGTTGACGAACACCTTGATCTTCGCGCCCTTGGGGGCGGTCACCACAATTCGCAGGCCCTTCTTTGTGCGCTTGAGCGACTTGATGCGGGGGACCTTCGACGGTGCGGTGACCGCGTTGCTCGACTGGCTGTTCTTTTGGGCTGTTGGCATGGGCACCGATGAGGCGGCGGCAAACAGGAGAAGGTTCGGAGAACCACCACCCGGGTTGCTCACGACGCCGGGAGTTGCTCCGTCGATGATCCCCTGCCTCACCTGCGCAGGAGCCGCGCCGGGTGTGCCCGACAGCAGCAGGGCAGCCACTCCGGCCGCATGCGGTGCGGCCATCGATGTACCCGACAGCACCTCGGTTGCCTTGGGATCGCTACTCCAGGCCGACTCGATGTCGACGCCTGGGGCAAACACGGTCACGCACGGGCCGTAGTCAGAGAACGGGGCACGGGCGTCCTGATCATCGGTCGCACCCACCGAGATTGCGGTTGGAGCCGATGCGGGCGACATCGTGCACGCGTCGGTGTTGCTGTTGCCAGCGGCCACAGCCATGGTGATGCCATCTGCGGTGGCGGTATCAACGGCACGGTTGAGCGCCGATGACGACGGCGTTCCCATGCTCATGTTGGCCACGGCCGGCGTGCCGGCTACGTGGTTGCTCACCATCCAGTTGATACCCGCGATGACGTCGGACACCGATCCGTCGCCGGTGCACCCGAGTACCCGTACGGGTACAACGCGCGCCATCGGCGCCACGCCGTAGTGCCTGCCCGCGATGCTGCCGGCCACGTGTGTGCCGTGCCCGTTGCAGTCCTCGGTGCCGCCCCCGTCGCCCACGCCATCCAGACCGCCAAGCACACGCCCACCGAACTCCTCATGACTTGCCAACACGCCGGTGTCGATGACGTACGCGGTCACTCCGGTTCCGTCAAGTGGCACCACATATCGGTTGTCGAGGGTATTCCCGCGCTGGTCCAGGCGGTCAATCCCCCAGTCAAATGCCTCGCGGTTCTGCGGCAGACCGGGTCCGGTGACAGGCGCCGGAGTTGATGGGTCGGTGGTTCCCGGTTCGGTAGGTGCCGGGCCGGGTGTCGGGTCGGTGGGCAGCGGGGCGATGGGCACGGCGGGCGTCACTGGGGCGCTGGCGGCGGATGCGCTTCCCTGGCCCACGGCATTGGTGGCGCGCACGGTGAAGGTGTACGCCACCCCATTGGTGAGGCCGGTGATGCCGCAGGTGGTGAGCGCGGTGGTGCAGGTGGTGCGGGGGTTGCCGCCCGATGCCACTGCGGTGTAGTCGGTGATGTCAGACCCACCGTTCGAGGTGGGTGCGACCCACGACACTGTGGCGGCACCATCGCGCGCGATCGCGGTGACGCTCTTCGGCGCGCCAGGCGCAGTGGGCATGACGAACCCCGATGACGCACCAGACCACTGTGAGATGCCCTGGGCATTGGTGGCCTTCGCCCTGCAGGTATACGTGGACCCTGGGGTGAGGCTCACGATCAGCACTGACGTGTCGGTTGATGTTCCGGTGCGCGTGATGCCGCCAGTGTTCGACGAGCACGACACGGTGTACGAGAGGATTGCCGATCCGCCGTCAGACACCGGGGGGGTTACCGACACGGTCACGGAGGTGCCATTGGGCGCCCCGGCATCGACAGCCAGCGGTGGATCAGGCACCGTGATGGGTGCAACCGAAATGAAGTTCCACCCCAGCGTCACCGATCCCGTGGCCCCACTCGCCCCATCGATTGCGATGCGGTAGGTGGTGTTGGGCGTGACGGTGAACGACATGCCTCTGCGGGTGCTGCCGAGCGGTGTGGTGTCGGTGGCCACCACTGGGGTGAGTGCACGTACCGCCGTGCCGGTGTACGCGCCCAGCAGCGTGGCGAATGAACTGCCGGTGGTGAACAGCGACACCACACCGTGATCGGGTGCGGTCCACGAGTACCACACCGATGCGGTGCCACTGCCGCCATGGTTCGGCTCTCCGGACTCGCGGCTGGCGAAGGCAGTAGATCCCGTCACGCTGCCCTGCGACCCTGTAATCGCCGTGGCCTGGGCGAAGGCATCGTTCACGGGGGCGGTGGGGGTGAGCAGCCAGTTGAGCTTCGTGTTACCGCTGGTTCGCCCGTATCCGTCAATAACGATGCGGTACGTGGTGCCTGCAGTCACGTTGACGCTCACGGAACTGGTGAGGAGCGTATTCCCGCGTGAGTCGTAACCGAAGTCGTCGTTGGCACCGTTGGGCAGCACGGTGAGCGCCCCCACGGCCGACCCGGTGTAGATGGCGAGCATCGTGTCGTAGTTACTGCCCACGGTGGACAGCGACAACGTGCCCGTGTCGGTGGCGGTCCATGAGTACCAGATGGATGACCCACTGCTACCCCACACCGACAGCGGCCTGGGCTCACCGGTCTGGCGCGTGGCACTGCGCGTGGTGCCGGTGATGTTGCCGCTTGCTCCGGCAATGCCAGTGGCTGAGGCGAACGAATCGTTGTCCGGCGCGGCGTTGATGCTCACACGCTGGTCGGGTTCCACGCTGACAACCGACGGGTCGTTACGCAAGCGGGTGATGTCGGCTGGATCCAGGCTGGCCGCGAAGCCATCGATGGCGGCGGTGTAGACGTCGGTGACCTCGTTGCCGCGCATGACCTCAGTCACGGCCTTTGCGTTGGCGTTGGCCGTGGGTTTGAGCACCACGATCTGCGGCGTGGGATCGGTGGTGGCACCTGATGCCACGCCCGCCGCCAGACCCATCGCAACGATCGCCGCTCCACCCAGAAGAAGGGCACGGGACAATCCGTGAGATGGGGAGTCACCGAGACGCATGCTGCATACAGGCTAGGTGGGTTCCCTCTTCGAAAAGGCGATCTTGGGTGTATCGGCGCCACAGTTCACGGTTTTCTCACACTTTGGCTACCAGTAGCCTCATTGCGTGCCTCCAGCGCCTCCCGTCATCCTGCTTCCGCCGTCCGAGGGCAAGGCCCCCGGTGGCAACGGGCCCATGGCTGCCATCGATACTGGCGCCTTCCCGCAATTGGCCGATGATCGTGCCCGCGTGCGTGACGCTGTGCGAACCGTGCTTCGCAGCAGGGTGGCAGCAGAGAAGCTGCTCGGGGTGCGTGGTGCTCATCTCGATCGCGCCCTCGCAGAGTGGGATGGCCTGGACACCGCCCCCACGCTGCCGGCTGCGTACCGGTACTCGGGCGTGGTGTGGGGTGCCGTTGGAGTGGACGACATGCCCGCCGCTGCACACCGCCGCCTGATGACCCGGGTGCTGGTTCCGTCGGGCCTGTGGGGCGTGGTGTCGGCTGCCGATCCCATCCCGGCCTATCGGCTTAAAATGGGTGCGCGTGTGGCACCCATCGGGTTCCTTTCAGCCTTTTGGAAGCCGCGCGTGAGCCTGGTCGTCGCGGCCCGGGCACGCCGGGGCGCGGTCATCGATCTGCTGCCCATGGAGCACGCGGCCGCATTCGACTTCGCGCACTTCCGGCCCGGCGCGAGGGTGCGGGTGGACATCGTGGACGACACCCCCGGCGGGCAGCGGTCGGTGGGGCACGCGGGGAAGTCGCTGAAGGGTGCGCTGGCCCGGGCAATTGTGATCGAGGACGCCCGTACGGCAGCCGATGTTGCAGACCTTCGGGTGGAGGGCCTCGAACCCGGACGCCTGGAAGACGACGGCAGCACCGTCGTCTTCAGGCGTCGGGTCCACGGCTGACTACTTCTTCTTCGGCGCAGCCTTTGCAGCGGGCTTGGCAGCGGGCTTCTTCGCGGCGGGCTTCACGGCGGCCTTGGCCGGTGCCTTTGCAGCAGCCTTGGCCGGGGCCTTCCCGGCTGGCTTCGCAGCGGGCTTCTTGGCGGCCGGCGTGGCAGCAGCCTTGGCTGGCGCCTTGGCAGCCGGCTTGGCAGCAGCCTTCTTGGCAGCAGGCTTGGCAGCGGGCTTCGCAGCAGCCTTGACCGGGGCCTTCGCAGCCGGCTTGGCAGCAGCCTTCTTGGCGGTCGGCGTGGCAGCAGCCTTGGCCGGCGCCTTAGCCGCAGGCTTGGCAGCAGCCTTCTTGGCGGCAGGCTTGGCAGCGGCCTTGACCGGGCCCTTCGCAGCCGGCGCGGCAGCGGCCTTTGCAGTCTTCTCTTCAGTGGCCTTCGCAGCAGCCTTCTGCAGGGCAGCCTTGGCCATGGTGGCCGCCGACGGTGGGGTGGACGACAGCGGCGGGCGCACGGCCGGGCGCATACCGGTGCGGCTCTGCTGGGCGGCGGCGGCACGTGCGGCGGCCGCGGCCTTCGGGTCGGCCTTGGGCGGCGGCTTGGGGGCCACACGCTTGCTGCTGGGCTTGTGCTTGATAACCAGCCTGCCGGCAAGGGCGTCGTCGATCAGCTGGCTGGCGCCCTCCTCGTCCACGTGGCGGGCGTACATCAACTCACTCACCAGCACGCGACGGGCGCGCTCAAGCATCTGCATCTCACCGGGCGACAAGCGAGCATCCTGCTGACGGCGCTCGAGGTTCCGCACCACCTCCGCCAACTCCAGGATGTCGCCGCTTCGCAGCTTCTCCTGGTTGCGCTTGAACCGCTGGTTCCACTGCGCGGGCATCTCGCTGCCCTCGGCGGCGAGCACCGACAGCACCTCAGACACCGCACGCTCATTGATGACCGGGCGCAGGCCGGCGGTCTCGGCGTTCTCGCACGGCACCATCACGATCATCGGCGGCTGCAGGATCTCAATCGTCAAATACTCGCGCCGCTCACCACGGATCTCGTGAAACTCCTTGGCCAGAACGGTTCCCGCACCGTGGTGCGGGTAGACGACCTTGTCCCCAACCTCGAACATTCAAACTCCTCGTCCAATCAGATCGCGCCCCGGGCGGCGGGCGCATTCACGCGCTCCGGTCGGACCCGCTGGGAGATCCGGTGCGCCGTCAAGTGTCCCCACATGGTACCGCCTGCCCGGGCGGCCCTTGTGATGAGGGGATCTGGTGCTGGCTACCAGTTGGCGGGCCAGCGCTCCAGCGAGTCTTTGTGCCGCCGCTCGCGCTCGCGTCGCGTGATCTCCTCGGGGTCAGCGGCTGCCTTCTTGGCATTCCGCAGCGCCTCGATCATGTCGTAGCGGCGTTGTTCCTTGTCTTTAAGGTCCTGCGCGGCCTTACGCTTGGCGCGGGCGAGGGTGCTGTCATGGTGAGCTCCGAACACGACTGCGCAGGGTAGCGCGATCTGAGGATCGTGCCCACGCTGATCAGGTGATTGCGCCCGATCCGGCGAGAATAAGGACGATCAGCCCCAGTGCCACGCGGTACACCACGAAGATGTAGAGGCCATGCTTGGTGAGCCACCTGAGCAGGAATGCAATGGAGGCATAGCCCACGATGAATGACACGATGGTGGCCACCACCACCGATCCGAAACCCGCGTCCATCGACCCCGACCCGCCAAGCTCCTTGGCCAGTTCGTACAGGCCCGACAGCACGATTGCGGGAACGGAGAGCAGAAATGAGAACCGGGCGGCTGCCTCGCGGTCAAAGCCCATCATCAGGCCGGCGGTGATGGTGGCGCCCGAGCGGGACACCCCGGGGATGAGCGCCAGCGCCTGGGCCAGGCCCACCACGATGGCGTCCTTGCGGGTTACGGATTCCACCGGGCGCTTCTTCGACCCCAGCGCATCGGCTGCGCCAAGCAGCAGGCCGAGCACGATGAGCGTGATGCCCATCAGGTACAGGCTGCGGGCACCGGTCTCGATCTGGTGCCGAAACAGGAACCCGACGATGCCGATGGGGATGGTGCCGATGATCAGATACCAGCCCATGCGCGCGTTCAGATCTGAGCGCAGGCGCGGGCGGGTGAGGCTCCTGAACCACGTGGTCGCAACGTTCCACAGATCGCGCCGGAAGTAGATGACCACCGCAGCCATGGTGCCCAGCTGGATGATGGCGGTGAACTCGGCGCCAGGATCCGACCAGCCGAAGAAGGCTGGGACTATGCGCAGGTGGGCGGAACTGGAGATGGGAAGGAACTCGGTGAGTCCCTGCACGATTCCAAGCACGATTGACTGAAGGAGTGACATCGGGGAGGCACCCTACCCGGCGTGACGGGTGCACCCAGCCGCCGTCGCGGCCGCGATCAGGCCGTAATCAGCCCTTGGGAATGCGCGCCAGCAACACGTCGCAGGTGGCATGCCGCGACAGGTGCAGCGCAAATGATCCCAGCAGCAGTCGCTCAATCTTGCCGCGTTCGGCTCCGGCTACCACCAGGTCAACGCCGTGCTCCTCGGCCCACAGGCACACGGCATCGGGCGGATGCCCCTGCAGCACCACCGGCTCTGCGCCCGGCACCCCGGCCACGGCCTCGGTCAGCCACTCGAGCGCGGCGCTCTGCATCAACTCGGGGTCCGGGATAAACACCCCGCCCTCTCCCATGTACGGAGGTGGCATGGAAATGCTGGTCACATGCAGCACCGAAAGGCGTGCGCCGGTGAGCGCGGCGACGCGCGAGGCCTCACCAAGGGCCCTCTGCGATCCCGGGCTGTCCTCAATTGCCACGGCGATGTGCTGGTAACTGTCCATGCGGCAATCGTAGGGTGTGCAACCGGGCGGCGGTAGCATCGCCACGTGTCAGATCTCTCACCCCTTGCAGAGCGCTACGACGGACTCATCCTCGATCTGGATGGCTGCCTGTGGGTAGGTGATCGCCCCATCGACGGTGCCGCGGCTGCAGTGGATGCGTGGCGGGCATCTGGCCGCCGACTGGTGTTTCTCACCAACGACCCGCGGTCGGCGCCCGACGAAGTGGTGCAGCGACTGTGGGCCCACGGCGTGCGTGCATCGCTTGACGAGGTGGTGACCTCCGGCGTGGTGATGCAGGAGTACCTGGCCGAACGCTTTGATGGTTGCACGGCAGTGGTGGTGGGGAGCGAGGCCATGGTGCGGCATGTACGGCTTGCCGGGCTGCGCGTCATCGCCGATGAGTCGCTGGTGCCCGGTGCCGATGTCGTGGTACTGGCGGGCCATCCCGGCCTTGCCTACCCCGAACTCACATGGGCGGTGCGCGCTGCCTATGCCGGTGCCGCGGTGGTGGCGACCGGGCGCGACCGAATCGTGCCGTCAGACGTCGGGGTGATCCCTGGCACCGGTGGTGTGGTGGCCTACGTGGAGTACTGCTCAGGCGCCGAGGCCGTGGCGGTGGGTAAGCCTGGTGCACACGCATGGCGCATCGCGCGCGAGCGCTTGGGGGTAAATGGCCCGGTGCTGGCCGTGGGCGACCGGCTCGACAGCGACATCGGTGGTGCTGCGGCCGCGGACATTGATGGTGCCCTGGTGCTCACCGGGGTGAGCGACGCCGCAGATGTACAGGCATGGGATGGTGCCCAGCCGGTGGCGGTGGCCGCCGATCTGGGCGCCCTGCTCCTGGCCTAGCTGGGTGGCTCCAGCGTCGCGCTCTCCCGCAGCACCCGGCGATTGACCTTTCCGGAGGCAAGATGTGGCAGTTCGTCGCGCCACTCCATTACGGGTGCCGCATGAATGCCCAATTCGTGTGCCACAGCCGCGTGAATCTCCTTGGCTGCCGCATCGGTATCGGCGCCATCCACCGCAACGGCCACGGCGATGGGGCGCATGAGGCCCCGGTCGTCATGGCGTCCCACCACCACCACCTCGGCCACCGCCGCGTGCGACAGCACCAC
>CAMCOB010000064.1 GCA_945876305.1 Bifidobacterium breve | reverse complement strand
TCCTCGACGAGTACGCGGGCACCGTGGTGGCAGTAACCCATGACCGGTACTTCCTCGACAACGTCGCCGGGTGGATCCTGGAGCTCGACCGCGGTAAGGGGATTCCGTACCAGGGCAACTACTCGTCGTGGCTTGAGCAGAAGGAGAAGCGCCTGCAGGTGGAGGAGAAGAAGGCCTCCAACCGCCAGAAGGCGCTGTCGCACGAGCTCGAGTGGGTGCGCATGAACCCCAAGGGGCGCCAGGCCAAGAGCAAGGCCCGCGTGTCCAATTACGAGCGTCTGGTGGCCGAGGAGGCCGAGATGCAGAAGCGTGGCGGGGAGGCGGACATCCGCATCCCGCTCGCACCGCGCCTCGGCGATCTGGTGGTTGAGGCCACGGGCGTGGCCAAGGGCTTTGATGACCGCCTGCTGTTTGATGACCTGGCCTTCTCGTTGCCGCCCGGTGGCATCGTGGGCGTCATCGGCCCGAACGGCGCCGGCAAGACCACCATGTTCAAGATGATCACCGGACAGGAGCAGCCCGACCAGGGCCAGATCCGTATCGGCGACACCGTAAAGCTGGCGTACGTCGATCAGAGTCGCGACGATCTGGACCCCAAGAAGACCGTCTACGACGAGATCAGCGATGGCAAGGACATGATCGACCTGGGCGGTGGCAACGAGATGCAGGCCCGCGCCTACACCGCGGCCTTCAACTTCCGGGGCCCCGACCAGCAGAAGCCAGTGGGTCAGCTCTCGGGTGGTGAGCGCAACCGCGTGCACATGGCAAAGATGCTGGCCGGTGGTGGCAACCTGCTGCTCCTTGACGAGCCGACCAACGACCTCGACGTGGACACTCTGCGCGCGCTCGAAACCGCGCTCGAAACGTTCTCGGGCTGCGCCGTCATCATCACCCATGATCGCTGGTTCCTCGACCGCATGGCCACCCACATCCTGGCCTTCGAGGGCGACAGCAACGTGGTGTGGTTCGAGGGCAACTACGCCGACTACGAGGCCAACCGCAAGGTGCGCATGGGCGAAGACGCCGACCAGCCACACCGCATCCGCTACCGCAGGCTCACCACTCCGTCGT
The DNA here is from genome assembly GCA_945876305.1 of Bifidobacterium breve. GTDB lineage: Bacteria > Actinomycetota > Thermoleophilia > Miltoncostaeales > Miltoncostaeaceae > SYFI01. Next base: position 6,701 of record CAMCOB010000064.1, on the reverse strand, counting down.
AGGGAGCGACGAGCCTGCGGCGGCGGTCGGGATCAGTCGGCGCAGGTACCCACCATGGTGAATGCCTGGTTGTTGTTGCCCCAGGTACCCGACAGGCGGAATTGCCCGTTGGACGAGATGGCGACCTTGTTGATGTTGCCCTGCAGGCCGTAACCGCCACCCTTCACCACCACCTGCGCACCGCTGCCGCCTGCGGTATCAATCCCGAGGTTCACGCTGCCCGATGAGCCAGTGGCTTCAATCGTGCCGCGGGTGATCGTGCACGACGACAGGTCGAACGTGCGTTGGATGGCCGGGCTGCCCAGCGTGGCGGTATCTCCGGTGGCGTTATTGCCGCCCCCACCCCCTGAGCTGCTGCACGATGCCGGACGATCGGGCCATGCCTTGGCGAGCGCGGTGGCCGTGGCCGGTCCGTAACGGCCGTCCACCTTGATCCCCGCCTGCTTCTGGAAGGCGCGAAGAGCCGCCTCTGTTCCCGAACCGAACACACCATCCACCGTGCCGTCGAAGTAACACAGGCCGGTGAGCGCCGTCTGCAGAAGGTTCACTGCATCGGTGTTGGGGTTACCGAGCGCCAGATTGACGGCCGCCATCGTCTGCGGACCAGCGATGCCGTCAACCGGCAACTGCGCGGCCTTCTGGAATTTGGACACGGCCGCGGTTGTCGCCGAGCCATAGACGCCACTGATGGGCCCTGAGTAGAAACCCAGCGTGGTGAGGTCCTTCTGCAGCGAGATGGTCGCCTGTTGTGCGGGATTGAGCACAGGTGTGGCGGGCGTCGACGTGGTCGTGGCCACGGTAACCGTGGTGGTCGCGACGACCGTGGACGTGGTGCCTGTGGACACGGTGCCTGTCAAGGGGGTGGTACTGGTCGTATCTGGCGTTAGGGCGCCGGATCCGTTGGGTGACGTCACTGTGACGGTTGTTGTGTCTCCGCCAAAACCACAGCCGGCGACGAGCACCGTTGCGCTCACCAGCGCCGCTGCGGCGGCGGCGATTCGGATTTTCGCCATTCCGGGTTCACCTCATACGTTGAATTGGGGACATCTGCGGCCTCGCCACGGTTCTTCACCCCCGCCACCCGGTGCCCTGCCTCTTGTAGCCTCCCCAACCGGCCCGGGGACGCTCTGGCCATGACACCGATTTCGCACGAGGAGCATTTGTGAGCGCATCACCGGACCCGTTCAACGCACGGGCGACCCTTTCGGCTGGCGGCAAGGACTATGCGATCTGGCGCCTGGACGCGTTGGGGGCCGACCTCAGCCGCACGCCGTATGTCGTGAAGATTCTCATCGAGAACGTGCTGCGAAACGCCGGTGGCGAGTTCGTGAGTGAGGACGACGTGAAGGCACTGGCAGCATGGGCACCCAACTCGGGCACCGCTCGCGAGGTGCCGCTGCTCCCCGCCCGCGTGGTGATGCAGGACTTCACCGGTGTGCCCTGCGTGGTTGACCTGGCCGCAATGCGCGACGCCATGGCCAACCTGGGTGCCGATCCCGCACGCATCAACCCGCTCGTGCCCGCCGACCTGGTGATTGACCACTCGGTGCAGGTGGACTTCTTCGGCACCGACCACTCCTTCGAGGAGAACGTTGCCAAGGAGTACGAGCGCAACGGCGAGCGGTACGCGCTGCTTCGTTGGGCGCAGCAGGCGTTCAAGGACTTCCGTGCCGTGCCCCCGGGCACCGGCATCGTGCACCAGGTCAACCTCGAGTACCTGGCATCAGTCGTGGCCACCCGCGAGGTGGATGGCGAGCTTCGTGCGTACCCCGATTCGCTCGTGGGCACCGACTCGCACACCACCATGATCAGTGGCATCGGCATCTTGGGCTTCGGCGTGGGCGGCATCGAGGCCGAGGCCAACCTGCTTGGTCAGCCCATCAACCTGCCGTGGCCGGTTGTGGTGGGCGTGAAGCTCACCGGACAGCTCAGCCCAGGCGCCACCGCCACCGACTTGGTGCTCACCCTCACCGAGATGCTCCGCGCGCACGGCGTGGTGGGCAAGTTCGTTGAGTATTACGGCGACGGCCTGTCCAACGTCACGCTGGCCGACCGCGCCACCATCGCCAACATGGGGCCCGAATACGGCGCCACCACCGGAATCTTCTCGGTTGACGCCGAGGCGCTCCGTTACCTCGAGACCACCAACCGCGGCGACCTGGTGCCGCTCGTGGAGTCGTACTACCGCGAGCAGGGCATGTTTCGCGAGGACGGCGATCCCGACCCGATCTACGACGAGCACCTCGCGCTCGACCTGGGCGATGTGGTTCCGTCGCTATCGGGCCCGCGCCGTCCGCAGGACCGCGTCACGCTGCCCGAGGTGGGCAACCGTTTCATGCAGGAGTACCCCGAGGGCATCACCAATGGCGGCCCCCGCCACTACCCCACGAAGGACATCGTGATCGGCGGCGAGACGACCGCGTTCGGCCCCGCGTCGGTGGCCATCGCCGCCATCACCTCGTGCACCAACACGTCCAACCCCTATGTGATGGTGGGCGCTGGCCTCGTAGCCAAGCGCGCAGTTGAGAAGGGCCTCACAGTCAATCCGACTGTGAAGACCTCCTTCGCCCCGGGATCCCAGGTGGTCACCGGCTACATGGAGAAGGCCGGGCTCATGACCTACCTCAACCAGATCAGGTTCAACCTGGTGGGGTACGGCTGCACCACCTGCATCGGTAACTCCGGCCCGCTGGACGAGCCCGTCACCAAAGCCATTGAGGACGATGGCCTCGTGGTGGCCGCGGTGCTCTCGGGCAACCGCAACTTTGAGGGCCGCGTGAGCCCGCACGTAAAGGCAGCCTTCCTGGCATCCCCGCCGCTGGTGGTGGCCTTCGCCCTCGCCGGCCGCGTTGACATCGACCTCACCAAGGAGCCTCTCGGCATCGGATCTGACGGCGAGCCCGTGATGCTCGCCGATATCTGGCCCACGGCCGACGAGGTGCGCGGTGTGGTTGAGAGCACCATCGATGCGGCACTCTTCAAGGAGTACTACGCATCGGTGTTCGATGGCGATGCCCGTTGGCAGGCAATTCCGGTTCCAGCCGGCGACACCTACGCGTGGGACTCAGACAGCACCTACGTGCAGCTGCCGCCCTTCTTCGACGGCCTCACGCCCGAGCCCCCGGGTGTCACCGACATCCTGGACGCCCGCGTGCTTGCCGTGCTGGGTGACTCAGTGACCACCGACCACATCTCACCTGCCGGCGTGATTCCGGTCAACTCACCCGCAGGTGAGTACCTCATCGCCAACGGCGTGGAGCCCCGCGACTTCAACTCGTTCGGCAGCCGCCGCGGTAACCATCAGGTGATGATGCGCGGCACCTTCGGCAACATCCGCCTGCGTAACGCGCTGGCAGGTGGCAAGGAAGGCAACTGGACCGAGCACGTGACCACCGGCGAGATCATCCCCATCTACGACGCATCCATGCGCTACCAGGAGGCGGGCATCCCGCTCGTCGTGCTGGCCGGTAAGGAGTATGGATCGGGTTCGTCGCGCGACTGGGCCGCCAAGGGCACCGCGCTGCTCGGCGTTCGCGCCGTTATCGCGCAGTCGTTTGAGCGCATCCACCGCGGCAACCTCGTTGGCATGGGCGTGCTGCCCCTGCAGTTTCTCGATGGCCACAGCGCCGAGACTCTGGGCCTCACCGGCACCGAGACGTTCACCATCAACGGCGTGTCCGACATGGAGCCGCGTGCGCTGCTCACGGTGGAGCTCGGCGATGGCCGTCAGTTCCAGGTGCAGTCGCGTATCGATGGCCCCAACGAGCTGAACTACCTCAAGAACGGCGGCATTCTTCCCACCGTGCTGCGTCGTCTCTACAAGGAGAGCGCCGGCAAGTAGCTCCCATTCCCCGGCCGCCCATCGCAGCGGCCGGGGAATGCTTTACTATTTGGCCCCCTGAGTAAAGGAGGCACGATGCCAGTCATCTCGTCAAAGAATCAGGTGACGATCCCCGTCGACGCCCTCCGCGAGGCGGGCCTCGCGGCCGGTGATGACGTCATCATCACCGCAATGGGTGATGGCAACATCTCCATCGCGAACGCGGCCGCCCTGCTGGACCGCTTCGCCGGTATCTTCGATGACACCGTGTACCCGCCCGGGTACCTTGAGCAGCTGCGGTCGGAATGGGACTGACCATCCTCGACGCCGACGTGCTCATCGGAGTGCTCACGCGAACGGACGCCAATCACATAAAGGCACGGCGAATCATTCAGCGGGTGCTCACCGACGTGCCCGACCGGGTGATCAGTGCGGTGACCGTCGCCGAGATCAGCGTCGGCCCGATGGCACGCGGCGACGCCGAGGGGAACGCTGCCCGCATGTTCATCGAGGGGCTTCGAGCCAAGGTGCTTCCACTTGATGAGGAACGTGCCCGGCAGGCCGCGGCCATCCGCGCACGCACCGGGGTGAAGCTGCCCGATGCATGCGTTCTGGCTGCTGCCCTTGAGATGGAGGCGCGCCAGCCCGAACCAGTCACCATCACATCATTCGACAAACGCCTGCTGAGCGCGTGGAAGCGCCTGAGCCGGGCGGGCTAGTTGATACCGGTGCTGGTCGCGTCAGCCACCACGCGAAACGGAGCAGCCGGGCCGGACAGCCAGAGTACGTGGGCACTCTCCTGGCCCGTTGGTAACTGCTGCACCTCACCACCGGCGGCGATCACGATGACGGCACCGGTAGCCATGTCCCACACATGAACGCCGAACTCGTCGTCACCATCGCGGCAGCCAGCAAATGCCCAGGCCCTATCGAGCCCCGCTATGCCACCTCGGTTCCATCTGGCCCCTCGGGGCCTCATCGGGGGCACAGGCGTACCTTCACGACACCCTTCCTCCACAAGGAGTCACCATGAAGTCTCCCTCCCGACTCAGGGCGCTCTGCCTTGTCGCCGGTTGCGTCGGCGTCTGTTCCGTCGCGTCCCCCGCATTCGGTGCCAGCTGGACGGCCACCAAGTACCCGACCATAGGCGGAAGTGGGGCACCGGTCTCCAGCTCCTCGCAGTGGCCCGTCGCCGTGGCCACCACCACGTCCGGTGTGCCCGCGGTGCTCTACCGCGCAAACAACAAGTCGATTCAGGTGATCACGAAGGGCTCGGCAACGGCGGCGTGGCCGTCGAAGGCCACCCAATGGCTTTCGGCATCGGCGGCAAATGCCGCCCCGATGCTGGGCGCTGCCGTCGTCGGATCCAAGGTCGCGGCCCTCTGGACGACCGGCTCGGGTGGTGGGCTTCGTGCCGCATCAGGTTCACGCACCGTCCAGTCGGGCACGGTGACACGCCGCACCATCAACCCTCCGGTGAGCTCGGTCTTCAGCTCCACCGCCGGCACCGGCCACCTGCTTGTCGGCCCGGTGTCATCTGGTTCCGCCTGGTACGGAATATCGGGTGCGACGAGCGACGGCAGCGGTGCACGTGCCTTTGGCGGGTTGATGCGCGCCGGGCAGGTGCCCAGCAACCTGCTGCCATTCGAGGCAAACACGGGCCAGGCGCCCATCATCGCTGTCGGGTCTGACGCCACCGGCAACCTCACAGGTCTCGTGCGTGCAGGCAATGGCCCCACCAGCTGGGCAGTGCGACCCGCGAGCACGTCGTCGTGGAGCGACCTCACCCCGCTGCCAGTGCAGCCGGTGTCGCCCTCACAAGTGGCGGTTTCGGTGGCACCAACCGGGCAGGCGGCATTGGCCTACGTCGCTCCCGCAAATGCGGACGGCACCTTGTCGCCCACAGGTACCAGCTTCGCCGTGGTGTGGATGACGCGCGACAACATCAACACCGACTGGGCTGGCCCCTGGGTAGTCGGTATCGAAGAGACCACTCCATGGAACCTGGGCGTCGCGCTGGGCGGAACCGGCACCAACGAGTCAATCGCGGTCAGTTGGCTGCGTGGGCCAAACGTGCAGCACTACTTCACTCCACTCACCTTCATGGTTTCGCGCACCCAGTACCCCGGGTATCCGCTCCCGGCAGCGACTGCGCTTCTCCTCAATCCCGACTACGACGCTGACACGGTGAGCGAGTTCACCGGCACCTTCTTCGCGATGAAGATGAATCCACAGGGCGTTGCCGCGATCCTCTGGGGGACCGGCGGCAATCACGGCGGGGGTGCGCAGCTCGTGGCCACGACGTCGTCGCCCACCAGCCCGTGGACGCCACTGGTGAACGTGGCGGGCGGGCGGGCATGTTCTGCTGGCTACCCAGGGCTCAGCCTGTCGCCATACAACACCGGCTTTTACGCCGCGTGGATGTGCGCCGAAACCACCACACCCAGTACTCCCGCGGAGGCCAACAATATCGGGGTCACGCAGTTTCGATGAGGGACGAGCACACCCCGGTGGCCAGATGGCCATCGGGGTGTGCTCCCCATCACCCTCGGGTTCAGTCGATGCCCGCTGCTGCGGCGTCAACCACCGCACGAAGCTGGGCGGCGAGACCAAGGCGAGCAGCCAGGGTGCCGGGTGCTCCCTCGGGTCCCGTGGGTAACTGCTGCACCTCACCTCCCGCAGCGATCACGATGACCGCGCCGGCAGCCACGTCCCACGCGTTGACACCGAACTCGTAATAACCGTCAAGGCGACCGGCTGCTACCCAGGCCATGTCAAGCGCGGCTGAGCCGCCCCGGCGCATGTCGCGCACGTGCGGGATGACGCCCGACAGACGTAGCGCCTGGCGGCGGCGGCGCACGGCGTCGTAGCCAAAGCCGCT
>CAMCOB010000063.1 GCA_945876305.1 Bifidobacterium breve | reverse complement strand
GGGCGGTTACCGGGGCCGGTCACCGCGCGGCCGCGGCGGCCGTTGTCAAACAGTGCGTCAACGGCCTCCTGCAGCATGCGCTTCTCGTTGTTCACGATGATCTCGGGAGCCCCGAGGTCGAGAAGCCGCTTCAGGCGGTTGTTGCGGTTGATGACGCGGCGGTACAGGTCGTTCAGGTCGGACGTGGCAAAGCGGCCACCGTCGAGCTGCACCATCGGGCGCAGTTCCGGCGGGATGACCGGCACGGCCTCCAGAACCATCCACTCCGGACGGTTATCCGAGTGGATAAATGCGGAGCACACGCGCAGGCGCTTGAGGGCGCGGGCGTGGCGCTGGCCGCGGGAGGTCTGAATGGTCTCCCGCAGCAGCACGGCCTCAGCCTCGAGGTCGAAGTGCTCAAGCAGCTGGCGAATCGCGGCGGCACCCATGCCGCCCTCGAAGTACTCGCCAAACCCATACGCCGATGCAAAGCGATCACGCATCTCGCGAAACAGCTGGTCATCGTTGATGACGTCGCGGGGCTTGATCGACTTGAACTTGCTCCAGGCCTCCTGGATGCGCTCCACCGACTCCTCGGTGTACCGCTCGTCGTCGCGCACAAGCGCGTCGGTCTCCTTGCGGAGCTCCGACTCGATTGCCTTGCGCTCGGCGTCGCTGATCTCGCGGGGTACGGGCGGGGCGTCCGGGTTCTCGGGGTCGCGCGTGTGCGCGATGTCCTCGAGCCAGAAGTCGTCCTCAACATCAAAGCCGGCGATCTCGCCTTCGCGGAGCCAGTTGACGCGGCGCTCCAGGCGCTCACGCAACTCGGCAGCGCGGATGTCGCGGTCCGACACGTACTGCAGCACAGCCTCGGCCACCTGACCCTCGAGGGTCACAAGGTCGGCGTCGCGCTTCTCGACGTCCACTGAGATGACGATGGATGCCGCGAAGTAGAGAACCTTCTCAAGTTCCTTCGGCGCGAGGTCAAGGATGTACCCGATACGGCTCGGTACGCCCTTGAAGAACCAGATGTGGCTGACCGGAGCGGCTAGGTCGATGTGGCCCATGCGCTCGCGACGCACCTTGGCGCGGGTTACCTCAACGCCACAGCGCTCGCAGATGATGCCCTTGTAGCGGACCCGCTTGTACTTGCCGCAGTAGCACTCCCAGTCCTTCGTCGGACCGAAGATCTTCTCGCAGAAGAGCCCGTCCTTCTCCGGCTTGAGCGTGCGGTAGTTGATCGTCTCAGGCTTGGTGACCTCGCCTGACGACCACTGGCGGATCTGCTTCGACGACGCGAGGCCGATCTTGATTGCATCGAAATTATTGATGTCGATCACGAGGCTGCCTCCGCGTCGTCGCTACCGGAAGTGGCGGCGACCTTCTCGCCCTCGTCCTCGGTGGTGACTGCCTTCGCAGCCTCCGCCTCGGCCTCGAGCTCCTCTTCCTCTGAAATGGGTGCACCGCTCAGGTCAATGCCGAGTTCCTCGGCGGCCCGGAGCAGGTCATCGTCCTCGCGGGCTGCTGCCTCAATGCCGGTCTCGCCCTCAATGCGGACGTCCAGCCCGAGGCTCTGCATCTCCTTGAGAAGCACCTTGAAGCTCTCCGGAATGGAGGGCTCCTGAATGTTCTCGCCCTTCACGATGGCCTCGTAGGCCTTCACGCGGCCCACGGTGTCGTCGCTCTTGATGGTGAGCATCTCCTGAAGCGTGTAGGCGGCGCCATAGGCCTCAAGTGCCCAGACCTCCATCTCGCCAAACCGCTGGCCGCCGAACTGGGCCTTACCACCCAGAGGCTGCTGCGTGACCAGCGAGTACGGGCCGGTGGATCGCGCGTGGATCTTGTCGTCCACCAGGTGGAGAAGCTTGAGCATGTACATGTAGCCCACCGTGATGCGACCGTCGTACGGGTCGCCGGTGCGGCCGTTGTACAGGCGAAGCTTGCCGGAGACCCGGCGGCCCTCGTTCTCCGCGCCCTTCACGTTCATGTCGATCGGCTCGTCGGCGTGTGCAGCGGCCCACTCGGTGAGCACGCGGTCCACGTCGTCCGGGGTCGCGCCGTTGAACACCGGCGTGGCCACAAAGGTGCGCTGGGTCGTGCCGTCCTCACCCTTGATCCAACCGCGGCTGGCAGCCCACCCGAGGTGGGTCTCCAGGATCTGGCCGATGTTCATGCGGCTCGGCACGCCGAGCGGATTGAGGATCATGTCGATGGGCGTGCCGTCCTCAAGGAACGGCATGTCCTCCTCCGGCACGATCTTCGAGATGACGCCCTTGTTGCCGTGGCGACCGGCCATCTTGTCGCCCTCGGAGATCTTGCGGCGCTTGGCCACGTAGACGCGCACCAGCTCATTGACGCCGGCAGACAGGTCATCCCCGCCCTCACGGCTGAACGTCTTCACGTCGATGACCTTGCCGCTCGAACCGTGCGGCACCTTCAGGGACGTATCGCGCACCTCGCCGGCCTTCTCCTTGAAGATGGCGCGGATGAGCTTCTCTTCAGCGGTCAGCTCGGTCTCGCCCTTCGGCGTGACCTTGCCCACCAGGAGGTCGCCCGACTTGACCTCGGCGCCAATGCGCACGACCCCGCGCTCGTCGAGGTCGGCAAGCGACTCCTCGGAGCGGTTCGGGATGTCACGGGTGATCTCTTCGGCGCCCAGCTTGGTCGTGCGGGCGTCGATCTCGTACTCCTCGATGTGAATGGACGAAAGAACGTCCTCCTTCACGAGGCGCTGCGAGACGATGATGGCGTCCTCGAAGTTGTAGCCCTCCCATGACATGAAGGCGACAAGCATGTTCTTGCCGAGTGCCAGCTCGCCCATGTCGGTGGAGGAGCCATCGGCCAGCACGCCGCCGGCCTCCACCTTGTCGCCCACCTTCACGATGGGCTTCTGGTGGATGAGCGTTCCCTGGTTGCTGCGCACGAACTTCTCGAGCTCGTACTGGTCGTGCTCGCCACCCCGAACCTCAACGATGATGCGGGTGGCGTCCACGGCGGCAACGGTGCCGGCGCGGCGCACGACGACGACGTCACCGGTGTCCACGGCGGCACGGTGCTCCATGCCGGTTCCCACGAGCGGGGCCTCGCTCACCATGAGCGGGACGGCCTGACGCTGCATGTTGGCGCCCATGAGCGCACGGTTTGCATCGTTGTGCTCGAGGAATGGGATGAGGGCGGTTGCGACCGACACGATCTGGTCGGGCGAGACGTCCATGTACTCGACGTCCTTCGGCGGCACGGTGATGGGCTGGCCATTGCGACGGCACAGGACCTCATCCTCAAGCAGCCTGCCGGACTTGTCGATCTCGGCGCTCGCCTGCGCGATGACGCGGTTCTCCTCCTGGGTGGCGTCAATCCAGACGACCTCCCACTCGGTCTCGTCACTCTTCTGCAGCTTGCCGTTCTTCACAATCCGGTACGGCGTCTGGATGAACCCGAACTCATTGACGGTGGCGTGCGACGAGAGCGAGCCGATCAGGCCGATGTTCGGGCCTTCAGGGGTCTCGATCGGGCACATGCGCCCGTAATGGGTCGGGTGGACGTCGCGCACCTCGATCGGGGCGCGCTCACGGGTGAGTCCGCCCGCACCGAGCGCCGACAGGCGTCGGCGGTGGGTGAGTCCGGCCAGTGAGTTGGTCTGATCCATGAACTGCGACAACTGCGACGAGCCGAAGAACTCCTTCAGCGCCGCGACGACCGGACGGATGTTGATGATCGTCTGCGGGGTGATGGTGTCGGGGTCCTCGGTGCTCATGCGCTCGCGGACCACGCGCTCCATCCGGTAGAGACCAATACGGAAGGCCTCCTGGATGAGCTCGCCGACCGTGCGCAGACGCCGGTTGCCGAAGTGCTCGTACTCGTCGAGCTCGTGCACCATCTCGTCGCGCGGCAGCAGGTTGCCGTCGGCGGCGAAGTCGGCGCTCTCCTCGTCGATGCCATAGCGGATCGGCAGATCCACGAGGCGGCGGATGAGCTCCACGAGGTCATCGGTCATACCCGTGCGCCAACCGGTGAAGCGCGGGTTGGCGAGCGTGCGCACACCTGTGGATGCGTTGGGACGCAGGCGGGCGTCGAGCTTGTAGCGGCCGACCTTTGTGAGGTCGTAGCGCTTGGAGTCGAAGAACAGTCCACGCGTGAGGTTGAGGGAGTTGACCTCCGTCGGCGGCTCACCCGGGCGCTGCTTCTTGAACACCTCGATGAGGGCGTTCTGCATGAGCTCACCGGCGCGAAGGTCGATGCGCTTCTCAATGCGCTCGATCTCGCCCTCGATGCCAAGACGCACGTCGCCGGGCACCGTGTCGATGTCCTTGGCGTGCCCCTGCATCTCCTTCACCAGCGCCTCAATCTCCAGAAGCGACTTGGTGTTGCCGCGGGCTTCGTCGCCCTCGGTGACGTCCTTCTCGAGGGTGCGCTCGATAAACGGGTTAACGCGCTTCTTGTCCGTCGGATGAGGGAACAGGTTGCGCACGTCGTCGCGCGTGTAGCCCAGCGCAAACAGCAGCGTGGTGACCGGCAGCTTGCGCTTGCGGTCGATACGAACGTTGACGAGACCCTTCTTGTCCACCTCGAGCTCGACCCACGAGCCGCGGGCGGGCATGAGGTTCGCGATGAAGACCTGCTTGTCGCGATCCTTGGGCTCCATCAGGTAGGCGCCGGGTGACCGCACCAGCTGCGTCACGATGACGCGCTCGGTGCCGTTGATGATGAACGTGCCCCAGTCGGTCATGAGCGGAAGATCGCCCATGAACACCTTCTGCCGGCGGATCTCGCCGGTCTCCTTGTTGACGAATGAAACCTCCATCGTCAACGGGGCCGCGTAGGTCATGTCCTTCTCGCGGCACTCCTTGATGGGGTTATTCGGGAAGATCTCCGAGAAAGACATCCCGGGCTCCCAACCCCCGATCGTGTATGGACCGAACTCCACCATGAGTGTTCCGGTGAAGTCCTGGATCGGCGAGATGTCATTGACGGTATCTCGCAGCCCCTCGTTGAGGAACTGCTCAAAACTTGCTCGCTGAATCGCGATGAGATTGGGAACCGGCAAGAACTTCTCCATCTGGGAGAAGCTGTGCCGAACCCGAGCGGCGGTGGGCGTGCTCAAGTCGCGAGGCCTCCTGACATGAGCTCGGTGTTGAACGGATATGCGTCGCCACGCGCCATAGGCACGAACACACAGTGTGAGTGGGCGGCTAGCAGTGCGGGCACGTTGACGCGGCCACCGAATGGCGCCGCACCGGGCGAAAGGCGCAAAGGGGCGACAACGGCGGAACGGGCATCATACACACTCCACGGGATTTCGCATCGAGAACCACCTCGCGCGCTACGCGCCCGCCACAAACGGCATACTCAGGGGCGTGTCCACGGACCCCGATGATACGACGGGCGCGTCACCGGCTGCAGCCATCACGGAGCGCCTGGTGCCGCTTCTTGATGCCACCCATCAGGTGTGGAGTTCACCGCAGGAGCGGCGTCGCCTGCGCGCGTTCGGGTTCCGTCCGGCCCTCGAAAACAATGTACTCAAGCGGGAATGGCACGGCGTTCAGGTGCGGGTTGGTCCGGATGCGCTTCGCGTGGTGGGGTCCGATCACGAGGAGTTGGCGTGGCGCCCCGACGCCGGACTCACCGTTGACGGCGGCTCGTTCGAGGCCACGCCGCAGGGAATCGCACTCGCCGATGCCGTCAATGGCCTTATCCAGTCGTATGAGCGCTGGATCGAGGCGCGTGAGGGTCGCGAGGAACGCCTGGGCCGTGGCCACTGGAGCGCAGCCGACAGGCGCCAGGTGAATGCCCTCGCCGAGACGAGGCGCCTGCAACGTCTGCTCGCAGGGGGAAACACCGGGAGGACCCGCCGGGGCTGACGTCGCCTCGGCGGGTCTTCAAGGTGGATCAGCTCTGCAGACCACCCGGGTCACCGGTGCGGCCGATGATCTTGCCACCGGCCACGTGCGCAAGGTCATCAAGCCAGCCGCCGAGGCGGGCGTAGTCCTTGTCGTCCGGCTCGAGGGTCGCGCGTGCGGCCTCGACCTCGGCAGCGACCTCCTCGACATTCGTCTTGTTGGCAAGGGACACCCGGTCCCTGAGCTTGCTCTTCACTTCGCGCTCGAGCGGCATATCCGTACCTCGTTCGGGGATGTTGATGGGGGCGCGGCGCACCCTCTTACGGGGATTGTGCGAAAACTCGCGGCGATCCGCCCCGGAACGGCTACCGGCCGATCACGATCGCGTGGCGCGCGTGGGTCAGATGCCCTGCCCGGTCGGTGGCATCGAGGGTCACCGCGTAGCGGCCGGGGGGCACCACGCCAAGCGGAATGCTCACCGGTCCAGTGGCCGCGACGTCGGTCACGCGGCGGATGGGACGGGAGGATGCCCGGGTAAGCGTGATGGCCAGACGTACCGTCCCGTAGTCCCGAACATCCACCAGCGCGTGCGCACTACGTGGCTGCCCGGCTGCGATGCGCGGGATGGCGGCAACGGTTCGCTGCACCCGCAAATGACGCACCCGCGGCTTGCGGGAGTCCACCGAGACGTTCGTGCGGATTGTTCCCGTGTTGCCCACCCAGTCGGTGGCCGAGATCTCCACCACATGAGGGCCATCGGGCAGCCGCGCCCGGCCGATCATGACCGACGGCGGGTTCTCGCCCCCACGACGCACCACCTGGCCACCATCCACCGACACCGCCCACTGCAGCAGGCGTGACGAATCCTGTACCGATGCCTCAACGCGTAGCGGTGGCGTGGCAAATCGCGCCGCGAGGGCGATACGCGACGCCGCGGACAGGCTGATGACCGGCGGGTCCACATCCATACGGATGCGGCCCGCACCGAACGACATGTCGGGCCCCGGGTCGCCCAGATCAAGTGCATCCCCCATAAGGAGCGACTTCGCCGACACCGGATCAAGTGGTGCGCCCGCTGCCCGACGGGCACCGATGAGTAGCGCGAGGGCACCCGCCGTGTTCGGTGCCGCGTTCGATGTTCCGCCCACCGACTTCGGTCCCGTGGCGGTGCTCACGCGCGTATTGGTAGGGGCAACCACATCGGGCTTTATGCGGCCGTCGTCAGTTGGGCCACGTGACGAGTACGCCTTGAGCGCGTTGTTCGACCAGTCCACCGCGCCCACGGTGATGGCGCTCTCGGCATCGCCCGGCGTGGGCACGCTGCTGGGAGCGGGATCGCCGAGGGCATCAAGCATGACCTCACGGGAGAACAGCGTGAGGTCATCGCCCGGGGGCGGACCGGCCGCCAGGACCACGCGCAGCCGGAAGGTCCCGCCAGTGGGCGACAGGTAGTTGGTAATACGCTCGGCCGATCGGGCACCAGTCAGCTGACTGTCGCGTGAACTCGCCACCTCGGTCCACGTGCCATCTGCCTCGCGGTGGTCAAGGGCCAGGTCAAGGTCGGTGATCTCGGCACCTTGATCCTGGTTCCATGACAGCGCAAACGTGATGGGCGAGTTTGCCGTGGCGTCGAACGTCCACTCCCCGGTCGTCGGCCAGTCGAGCGTGTCGTCCTGATTGGCATCGACCCACGGGCCCTGCCAGTGCTTCTCGGCGTAGTTGCCAGCGGAGTTGACCCAACTGATCCCCGATGCACTCGCGCGATCAACGGCCTGCGCGGCGGCTCCGGTACCGTCGAACGGCCCCTCGAGAAAGCTGTTGCTGTGCACCACGACGTCGGGATGGCGCTGGATCAGCCAGTCCACCGCCGCCTGGAAGTCCTGCTCCGTGTGGTAATTGACGAACACGTAGGTGGCCTTTGGCGCGTAGTCATAGACCGTCTGCGCCACCAGCTCGCCGTGGTTGGTGAGGTTGCCGTAGGCATTGCGCCCCGCGATGCCGTACGCCGAGTCGAAGCTCTGCA
>CAMCOB010000062.1 GCA_945876305.1 Bifidobacterium breve | reverse complement strand
CGAGGTCATCATCCTGCCGTCGCTCTCGTGGGGCGCCGATCAGCGGGCACCGGGGCGCGGCTTCCGCATTCTGGGCGGACCCGATCAGGGCACCTACGCCGAGCAGATCGTCATCCCGGCCGAGAACGTGTTCCCAAAGCCCGCCCGCCTGTCGTGGCACGAGGCAGCAGCACTTCCGCTCGCCGGCCTCACCGCGTGGCGTGCGCTCATGACCAGAGCCCGCGTGCTCCCCGGCGAGACCGTGCTCATCATCGGAATCGGTGGTGGTGTTGCCACGTTCGCGCTCAATCTGGCCAAGGCGGCCGGATGCCGTGTGGTCGTTACCTCGTCATCCGACGAGAAACTCGCGCGGGCGAAGGACCTCGGTGCCGACGTGGGTGTCAACTATGTGGACGCCGGAGATGACTGGCCCGCAGCGGTGAAGGAGGCCAACGGCGGGGGCGTTGACGTGGTCATCGATTCCGTCGGATCCACATGGGCAGGCAGCATCGACTCCTGCGCACCGGGTGGTCGCGTGGTGGTGTTCGGTGGCACTGGAGGCGGCAAGGTCGAAATGCAGGTTCGCCCGGTCACCCTGGGTCAGGTGGCGCTTCTCGGCACCACTATGGGCAGCCCCGCCGAGTTCGGTCAACTGCTCGCGGCCGTGGACACGCAGACCTGGACCCCGGTCATCGACAGCGTTCGGCCACTGGCCGATGCCGCCGCCGCACATGAGCGCGAAGAGGCCAGCCTGCACTTCGGCAAGCTCGTCCTCGAGTGCGCATGAGCACCGACGACCACGCTGCACAGATTGACGCGCGGCAGGCGCAACTGCGTAACTGGTGCGCCATCCTGGCGGGCATCGGTGCCGTGCTCAGCTTCCTCGCCGTGTTCCGTGCCTTCGACGCGTTCTCGTTCGGTGGCATCTTCGACACCTTCGCGCCACGGGCCGGAACCCTCAACGGGGCCATCGCCCTTCTCTCGGCCCTCATGACGATCGGCGGCGCAATCGTTGTGCGCCGCTCCCCCGCCTTGGGGAGTGCGCTGCTCTACCTGGGTGGCTGCGCTGGCTTCCTCGCCTGCGGGGGCATCTGGTTCATCCCCGGCATCATCACCCTGATTGCCGCCAACATGGCGCTGTGGGCGATTTCCGACCCATTCACGCATCCGCGTGAGGGATCGGCCGGCGGCAAGGCCGCCCGCAGCTGATGGACGTGGTGCTGCTGCGTGCCCTCGCGGACGCCTCGGGCCCTTCGGGGCACGAGGACCGGGTGCGGGCCATCGTTTTGCAGCAGTTGGCCGGCCTCACCGACCGCGTGGACACCGACCCCATGGGGTGCGTCGACGGCGTGCGCACTTCGACCGATGCATCCGCAGGCCGACTCATGCTTGCCGCCCATATGGATGAGATCGGCCTCATGATCACGCATGTAGACGATCGCGGCTTCGCGAAGTTCATCCCGCTCGGTGGATGGGATGCCAAGACCCTCGTAGATCAGCGGGTATTGGTGCAGGGCCGCGAGGATCTGGTTGGGATCGTGGGCACCACCCCCGTGCACCTCATGGACGAGGCCGCCCGCACACGTGCCCCGAAGATCGAGGACCTGGCCATCGACCTGTGCATGGATGGCGAGCGTGCCCAGGCGCTCGTGCGCCCCGGTGACGTCGCCACGCGCATCCGCGAGCTCGCCGAGGTGGGAGATCTGGTCACCGGGAAGGCGCTTGATAATCGCGTGGGCGTGTACGTGATGATCGAGGGGCTCCGCGCGGCAGGGCAATCCCGTATGGAGGTGCATGCAACGGCAACGTCGCAGGAAGAGGTTGGCCTGCGTGGCGCGCGCATCGCAGCCCACCGCATCGCCCCGCACATTGCGGTGGCCATTGACACCTGCCCGGCAGACGACGGCCCCGGCACGCCAAAGGACGGGCCAACAACCCGCCTCGGCGAGGGCGCGGCAATTCGCGTGATGGATGCAAGCGCCATCGGGCATGCGGGTCTCGTTGATCTGCTGGTGGATCTGGCCACCGAACGGGACATCCCGCACCAGTTACATGTCTCGGGACGCGGCGGCACCGATACCCAGAGCATTCAACTGTCGGGGCAGGGCGCCATCGCCGGATGCATCTCCATCCCCACCCGCTACGTGCACACCGCCGTTGAGGCCTGCCACCCCGACGACATCGATGCCGCTGTCGCGCTCACCGCAGCGCTCATCGAGGAGGCGCACCGCCTCCTCCCCGGCAATTAGGCCAAAAACACCGCAAGGGCGAAGCCCGCTGCCACAACCACGGCCATGCCCCCGATGATTACGGGAGCCATTCGGCCGTAGGCCATGTGCCCGCGGCCGAACCCCGACAGCACGAGCGCCGCGAGCAGCCCACCGGCGATTCCGCCGAGGTGCCCCCCGATCGAGATGCCCGGGATCACGAAGGTGAGCGCGAGGTTGAGCAGCAGGAAGACCCCGAGGCCCGACCCCAGCAGCGCGATGCCCTGCTGCCGCTCCAGCACCAGGAGGGCGGCCATAAGACCGTAGATCCCGCCGGAGGCCCCCACGGTCAGGGCCATTGGGCTGAGCAGTAGGGCTCCTGCACTTCCCCACACAATGCTCGTGAGGAAAATCAGGCCCATCCGCGTCGTGCCGGCGTACCGCTCAAGTGCGCCGCCCAGCCACCACAGCACGATCATGTTGAACAGCAGGTGGATGATCCCCGCGTGCACGAATGCCGCGGTGATGATGCGGTACCACTGCCCGTCGGCAACAAATGGTCCGAACAGGCCCAAATCCACGGCGAGGCGCGAGTTACCGCCCCCGTTGATCCCGAGCCCCTGGGTGAGTTCGATGATCGACACCAGCACGCAAATAACGATGATTGCCACCGTCAGCGGCGCTCCCCCAGCAGCCGGCAGCAGGTTCAGCCGGCGGGATGATGCCTTGGGGGACGACGGTGCCGAACCTCCGGCACAGTCGGGGCAGCGGATACCCACGGCTGCCGTGCGCATGCAATCGGTGCATACCGGACGCCCGCAGGATGAGCACGAGAGAAGCGTCTCGGCCCCGGGATGCCGGTAGCAATAAATGGGCTCAGGGCCATCGGGTCGGGGCGGCTTGGTCATGTACGGTCATGGTACCCGGGAGTCCCATTAGAACGTGAGAATTACCGTCATTCTGCGACTTGGTCCGGCACCCCGTTGACACCGTGCCCTCAGCCGTATTCACTACCCCTTCGGCTCGCCGTCGCCCGGACTGGGTTGGTGAGAATCCCCAACCCACTGAGGGTTCATTTGACGACGACGCCTGTGCCGTTCGCGACGACTCCCCCACCTGGGCTCCCTGAGCTCCTGGAGCACGACGCCTGCGCCCTTGCGGCGTTCGCCACTCGCGATGGCCAGCCGTCACATGAGATCGTTGCGCGCGCCGTGATCGCGCTCGACATGATGGTTCACCGGGCCGGCAGCGTGGATGGCGAAGGTGATGGATCGGGCATCCAGGTGGACATCCCCCGGCCGCTCTGGGCGGGCCGCCTCTCGGCACAGGGCCTCGACCCCACACTGGCCGACGACCCTCGGTTTGTCATCGCGCACGTGTTCTTCGAGGGCGCCGAGGTCGCCGACCGCGAGCTGCCGAGCCTTCTCGACATCGTCGGCCGGCACGGCTTCGAGATGTTGCTCTCGGGTGAGGGCGACATCGACCGTTCCGCACTGGGGCCGCGTGCCGCCGAGACGCCACCGGTCTTCTGGCAGTTGGCCCTGCTCGCCCGCGACGCCGCAACCGCATCGCGCGACTGCTACCAGGCAATGGTGGCAGTGGAGCAGGACCTCACCTGCCACGTGGCGTCGTTCTCGGCCAATGACTGCGTGTACAAGGTGCTGGGCCAGCCGCTGGTGCTTCCGCGGTTCTACCCCGAGCTGTCCGATCCGTCCTTCGGCTCATCACGGGTCATCGCGCACAACCGGTACTCCACCAACACCTATCCCACGTTCAGCCGGGTGCAGCCATTTGCCATCCTCGGCCACAACGGCGAGATCAACACCATCGCGCAGCTGCGGGAGCAGTGTCGCCAGCTCGGCCTTCCAGTTACCCGGGACGGATCCGACTCGCAGGACCTCAACCGCCTGCTCGAGGGCCTCATCTTCGAGAAGGGCCTGTCCCTCCTCGAGGCCGTCGAGTTCGCGTTCCCGCCCATTCTCGGCGAAGTTCACCGGCTGCCAAACGACCTGCAGGACCTCTACGTGCACTACCGCGAGGCCTGGGGGCCGTACGCACAGGGGCCCGTGGCCCTCGCCACCCGTGCGGCCGATGAGATGGTGTTCTCGGTCGATGCGCTGGGGCTTCGCCCGCTGTGGTGGGTTGAGACGGCCGACATGTACGTGGCGTCATCAGAGCCAGGCATCGTGCCTGTGCATGAGCTCACTGCCGATCCCCGCCCCCTCGCCCCCGGCGAGAAGGTGGCGCTTGTGGGTGGGCCCGAAGGCGTCCCGCGCGTGCTCTCGTACCCCGAGGTGCAGCGCGAGGTCCACGCCCGGGCGAGCGCCCGTGGCGGTCTGCCCCACGCCGAGGCCCGCGCCCGTCTGGCCGGTGGTCTCGAACCCGTCGCCCAGCCATGGACTGGCGACGACGACGTAGTGCACGAGACCCCGCTCGAACTGCTGCTGGCATCCGCCGGTTGGATCAAGGACGACAAGCAGCAGATCCAGTTCCACGCCGACCGCGGCGCGGAGCCCATCGGGTCGCTCGGATGGGATGGCCCGCTCGGCCCGCTCTCACCCGTTCCCGTGCCGCTGTCGGACTACCTGCAGGAAACCGTGGCGGTGGTGACCAACCCGGCCATCGATCGCGAGCGCGAAGTGGAGCACTTCTCCACCCGCGTGGTCCTCGGCCGCCGGCCGCCCATCGAGGGTGTTGAGACTGACGCGCCCCAGCGCTGCGAATTGCGCGTGCCCATCATTCTGGGTGCCATGCGCCCGGGTGTCGAGGTGAGCCTGCCCGAGTTGCGTCGGGTCGCGGCCGGACAGGGCGTTGCAGTGATGGAGGACGTCCACGCTGCATGGGCGGAGCGCTATGTGCGACTGCCCCTCTACTTCCCGTGCGATCACACCATGGCCGAGCACGTACAGCGCCTGCGCGAGGCCGCGGTCGATGCCGTGCAGGGAGGGGCCGAGATCCTGGTGCTCGAGGATCGCCTGGCCACACCTGCGCACCGCGTGTGCGATCCGCACGTGGCAGTTGCCGTGGTCGACAAGGCCCTTCGCGAAACGCCGGGTGCCGATGGCGCCGCACTGCGTCGCCGGGTGAGCATCGTTCTGAAGGCCGCCGGCATCCGCAACGTTCACGACGTGGTGGTGGCCGTGGGGTTCGGTGCCGACGCCCTGTGCCCCTACGCCATGGTCGAGCAGGCCGTCAACGGTTCACCCGAGCCCGAGGCTGCGGCCGGGCGCCTTTTGGACGGTCTTCAGAAGGGCATCGAGAAGGTGCTCTCGACTCTGGGTATCCATGAGATCCGCGGCTACGGCCGTCTGGTGTCTGCGATTGGTGTGGCGCCAGAGGTGCTCGATGCCCTCGGCATCCCGGGCTTCTGCGCGTCAGAGGGTCGCGGCCTCGACTTCGCCCGCCTCGAGATCCTGGCCGAGCAGGGCCGACTGATCCGTGCCGGTGAGGAGAGTCCGGGCAAGATCAAGCTTCCCCGCATGTACCCCAAGGTGTGGAAAGTGCTCGCGCGCGTGGGCACCTCCGAGCGCGGGTATGACGAGTTCGCCGAGACCTGTCAGCGCCTTGAAGACGATCAGCCAGTTGCCATCCGCCATGCCGTCGGCATGCAGTTGGTCCCCGAGGCCGACCGTATCCCGGCCGACCGCGTGTCGAGCCGCGTGGCGGAGCACGAACTTCCGTTCCTCATCTCGTCCATGAGTTTTGGCAGTCAGGGCGAGACGCCGTTCCGTGCCTATGCCGAAGCCGCGTACCGCGCCGACATGCTGTCGATGAACGGCGAAGGCGGCGAGATTCACGACATGTACGGCAAATACCCGAAGCACCGCGGCGTGCAGATCGCCTCGGGTCGCTTCGGCGTGTCGTCGCTTCTCCTGAACTCGTCCGAGTGGATCGAGATCAAGATCGGACAGGGCGCGAAGCCCGGCGAGGGCGGTCACCTTCCCGGATCCAAGGTCACCGAGGCCATCGCCCACGCGCGTAACGCCACTGTGGGATCCGACCTCATCAGCCCCTCCAACAACCACGACCTGTACTCAATTGAGGACCTCGCCCAGCTCATCGACGAGATGAAGACCGCGAACCCATACGCCAAGGTCATCGTCAAGGTGCCGGTGGTCCCCGGTATCGGCACCATCGCTGTGGGCATCGCGAAGGCGGGGGGCGACGTTCTCACGCTGTCCGGATTCGATGGCGGCACCGGTGCCGCGCGCCTGCACGCGCTGCGTCGTACCGGCCTCCCCTGCGAGATCGGCACCGTGCTTGCGCACCATGCCCTGGTTGAGGCCGGCATCCGTGATCGCGTCGAGATCTGGGCCGACGGCGGCATGCGTACCGCTGCCGACGCCATCAAGCTCATCTGCATGGGGGCCAACCGCATCGGATTCGGCACCGCACCGATGGTTGCCATCGGCTGCACGATCTGCCGCGGCTGCCAGCTGGATACCTGCCACGTGGGAATCGCTACCCAGCTTGATGAGGATGAGGCGAAGCACCGAGGCGTCAAGCGTTTTATTCCGCGCGTCTACGAGCCCTCAGTCGAGGCGCTCGTGCGCTACTTCACGGAGATGGGCACGGCATTGCGCCGGATCGCCGGCGACATGGGCGTCGAACGCGTGCAGGATCTGGTGGGTCACGCCGATCGCCTGGTGCAGATCACCCACCATTCGGAGATGGACCTCGACGGGCTGCTCACCCCAACCCGCGAGCGCTTCGTCACCGGGCCCGAGAATGGCGAGCGCTACTTCCGCGCATTCAACCCGCCCCCGCCTCACCGGGCACCGCAGACCGCATCAAACACGCTCGCAGCGGGTGGCGCGCTGGCCGTCGAGGAGGCCACGGCCACCGCGCGCGACCGCAACCTCGGCACTGATCTCGCGGGTGTCATCGCCCGTGCGCAGACCGGCCTGCACACCGACCCGGCACTCACCCAACGCATCGCGGGCAACGCACATGGCGACACGCTGGTTGACCTGTCGTTCACGGATGGCGCCGCCACTGGATCGGGGCTCGGCGCATTCAACGTGGCCGGGGTACGCATCCGCGTGGCGGGTGGCGCACAGGACGGCGTGGGCAAGTGTTCGGTGGGCGGCGAGGTCAGTATTCTCAAAGCACAGGCCGACTCCGGAAAATGGGTGGGCGGACACGTGGGCAAGTCATTCGCCTACGGCGCGTCGCACGGGGTCTTCCTGGTGCAGGGCAATGCTGACGCCCGTGCGGGAATCCGCCTCTCGGGCGCCGACATGGTGCTCGGCGGACAGCCTGACGCCCCCATCGACGACCGCATTGGCACCCTCGGTGCCCGGGCCAACTGCAAGGGCTTTGCTTTCGAATACATGACTGGTGGGCGGGTGGTTGTACTCGGCGACCCGGGACCGTGGCTGTGTTCGGGGATGACCGGCGGCGTGGTCTATGTGCGCCAGAACGCCGAATGGAACCTCGACGAGGCCGCCATCCGGCGTCGCCTCTCCAAGGCGGCGAAGGTCAGCATCCTCGCGCTGGATGAAGACGATCTCCAGAGCGTGGGCGAACTCCTGGGGCTCTATCGCGACGCCCTCGCGGAGTCGGGACAGTCCGACACCGTCGCCGAGGTTGACGTGCTGCTCGCGGCACCACAGGATCACTTTCTGGCCATCTATCCCGTCACCCAGCAGGCCGACCCCAACCTCTCCACCGAGTAGGCG
>CAMCOB010000061.1 GCA_945876305.1 Bifidobacterium breve | reverse complement strand
GCGCCATCAGCCAGCGACTGCCACGTATACGACGACTCACCGCCAACACCAAACGTGCCCGAACCCCCTAAATAGCGGCCGCTCATTCGCAGCTCGGCCCTGCCAGTGCCAGAGGAGAACCCCGGCGTAAAGCGCACGGTGGCACCCGCCTGCCCCGTCCATGGCACACCCGCCACCATCACCGCCGGGTCGATCCACACGCCCGACTGCTGGCCAAGGGCAGCCGGGGTTACCGTTATCGCCGTCAGTGCCGCCGCGGCAAGGGCCACACGTGTTGATCGGTTCATCTCTGCCTCCCGTGCATTGCGCACCGCAGGGAGCGGTGCTGCGAGGGGGTCACATGGGGGTGGCGGTGGCCTTACAGGCCCGTCACGCAATCGACGCAGTGCGACACACCCGTGCGACGCCACGAGCGATACACCGAAGTCCACATGGACAGCCCACCAGGGAGCGGGGATTCAGGCAAGGCCTTCAGCGAGCGAGCGCTCGTCGCGATGGAGGGAGGCAGTAATAACTTCGCTGTTATCATCTGCTGATATGCCCACCGCGAAACGCACAACCACCGTGCCGCACGACGAGGTGCTGGCCGACTTGCTCGCGACGAACTCAGCGTTTCGCACCGAGTGCGAGCGGGCGAAGCTGGCAAGCGCCATCGCCCTTGCGGTGTTCACCTATCGAACCGACCGTGGCCTTTCGCAGCGCGCGCTTGCCGACATGCTCGGTATGCGCCAGCCGCAGGTGGCCCGTATGGAGGCCGGCGAGGTGAACCCGACCATGGACACGCTCACCCGGCTTTCCAAGGCACTCGGGCTGCACGTGACCATTCGCATCACGCCCGACGACCCCAGCCCCGGCTTGGCCCCCATCGACTCCGCATTCACCACGGTCACCGTGGCGCAACCGGCTATTACATAAGGTGCCGCACCGGTGAGTTCACGTCCACGGCGTTCTCGGTTGGCAGGCCGTACTTGCCAGGGTCTTCGGCGAGAGAGCGTAGGTCTGGAGAGAGGCCTTGCCTCACGCGCTGTCGACCTTCGTTGGTCAGCTTCGCGAGGTGCGTGAGCGTGAGCGCTGCGTACTGGGGCAGCGCCCCGCGTGGGCGGCCACAACATGTTGCTGGGTAGGCTCTTTCCTACGGTCATGGCCCTCCGCCCCATCTCCGAAGGACTCTCACGTGATGTTCTCGCCGTATCGAACCATCGTCACCGCACTTGCCGTACTTGGCGCGGCCACGATGCTGGGGTCGGTGGCGGCAGCCGCGCCGGGCAAGACCACGCTCACGCCAGGGCCCACGCACACCTCGGTTGGGGTGATCACGCTGCAGCCCTTCGTGCCGAGCGGCAGGCAGGCGCAGGCGAATAAGGCCATCCAGAAGGCCATGAAAAAGGCCAACCCCGGCGAGGGCAAGAAGGGGCCCGCGGTAAAGAACCCGTACCGGGGACCAGCCCTCGGGCCCGCAACCGGCGATGGGCAGCAGTTGCCGTCGGACACGGGCGGGGGAAGCATCCCGGGGCCGGGCACGCAGACCGGCGGTGCAGGCGGTGCGCCGATCATTCGTGGCCGCCACCGCGAGAATGCAACTGACCCCCTCAGCGCATTCAGAGTGTCAACGGTCACCGACCCGTCAAATGCGGGGGCAGGGGGCGGGCCGTCGTGGACCGGGGAGCCCACCTCCGCGAATGATCGCAATGCCGTTCTCTACACCGCGAACTGGTACGCGGCGTACTCGGCCGACAACGGGCGCACATGGGGCTACGTCGACCCGACCACTGCATTCCCAAAGCTGGACAATGGGTTCTGCTGCGATCAGTACGCCGTGTCAATTGCGCGCAGCGGATACCAGAACATCGCCTGGATCATGCAGAACTCCGCGACAACCACGCGCAACTCGTACCGGCTCGTGGTGCTTAAGGACCGGTCGGGCGTTGAGTCGCTCGACGGCACCATTGAGTATTGCTCGTACGTCATCGACAGCACCGACTTCTCCGACCTCCCCAGCAACTACATGCTCGATTACCCGGCGATGCAGGCGACATCCAAGTACCTGTACCTGTCGGCCAACGCGGGAAAGATCGGGGCTGGGACCGTTGATCGTGCCGTTATCTGGCGCATCGCGCTGAGCAACCTCGAGGCCTGCGGAGGCGGCGCACAAATGGGGGTCATCGAGTCGCAGACGACGCTCAGGCCGGTGAACGGGGCTGGGTCGACCATGTACTTCGGCTCCATCCCGAACTTCAGCAGCAGCTACGGCAAGAAGTTCGACATCAACTGGGTGTCGGATTCGTCCACCACCGTGAACTACCGGCAGAAGAACATCACCAATTGGCCAACGGGAACCATGTCGTGCCCGCTTGACTCCACCACCACCAACAACCCGTGTGCCCGGCTGAGCGGCCTGAAGGTGCTGGCCGGCTACAAGAGCACCACTCGAGTGGGTTGGATGTTCGTCACGGGAACGGGGAGCAGCAGCACCGACTACCCCTACACGCGGGTGGTGCGCTTTGACCCATCCACGCTGGCGCTGGAGGGCGAGACCGACATCTGGAATCCCGACTTCGCCTGGGTCTACCCGTCCGCCGGGGCCACCGGCCGTGGCGACGTGGGTGGCCTGCTGGTGGCCGCGGGTGGATCGCGTAACCCCAAGGCACAGGCATTCATCGTTGACGACGCGGTGGACTGGTCGCCACTCACGATGGCGGGTATCGCAAGTTCTGATGAGGGTCCGAACGGAAACTGCAACATCGGTCGCACCGGCAGCGAGTGCCTGGGCGATTACTTCACCGCCGCCGCGTACACCGGCTGCTCCAACAGCCTGCTTGCAACGGCCATTGTTGAGCGCACCATCGACTCGGTCGTCGGACCCGCCCACCGCTGGGCGTGGTTTGGCCGCGAAAGCGATGGGTGCGTTGATCTGCAAGAGAGCGGCGTGACCGCCGGGCTGCCGGCGAGTGCCTCCGGGCCACTCCGCGGCGGCGACACCATCGCCGTGGGCGACACCACCTGGAACACCGGCTCAGCGGCATCGGGCCCCACCACCACCGCCTATTACCTGTCACGCGACGCCGCGCTGTCGGGCGCCGACGTACACCTTGGCGACCGCGCAGTGGGCGCCATCGCAGTGGGCAGCTCGTCGGTTGGCACCAACCAACTGCTCCCGCTGCCCGATGGCGTGTTTGGCAACTACAACGTCATCGCCTGCGCCGACGATCCATCCACCATTGACGAGGTATCCGACACCAACAACTGCGCTGCATCTGAGGAGATCTCGGTTGAGTGGAGCCTGAGGTCGGCTGGGGTGATTCACCCCCTGATGTGGGATCGCTCGCCCGAAGGCATCAAGGCGGCGGGAGTCATTAGGCCCGGTGGTCAGATTGTGGTCACCGGCTCCGGGCGAATCAGCCCGGTGATCGACCCCGCGCAGCCGATTGGACCCAATGTGACAAAGGCGCCCGAGGCAATCCCGTGGGATGTGTTTCTCACCATCGACAAGCGCATCACCGCAACCGCGAAGCCCATTGGGCAGATCCCGGCCGGGCCCATCAAGCCCACCCCGCTCCCCAATGGACCGATGAAGCAGTGGACCGGCGTCATCAGGGGAATAGTGCGCCTGCCGGCGATCATGCCCACGGGTCGCTACTGGCTGCATGTGTGTGCACCGTTGCTGGCGGATGATCCACAGCCCGCGAGCAACTGTTCAACCGTCGGCCGTCCCCTTGTGCCCAGGTTGGTCAAGCGCAACGGGTAAGGGCGTCTACTCCAGTACGGCGGCAGTGGCGACCAGGGGAGTGAGAGTTCGGCGGAAGGTCATTGGGGGAGCCGAGAAAGGGAGCCAAGGCAACGTAGGTGGTTTGGCACATCATGATGCGTGTTTTGTGACATCATGATACACATGGCTGATAAGAAGACCGACAAGATGGGGCGTGTGAGGACTACCGTCACCTTCGACCCCGACGTCGCCAAGATCCTCGAGCGCCTGCAGAAGGAGCGCGGCGTGGGCCTGAGCGACGTCGTGAACGACGCCGTACGAAACGCATCGGCGCCTCAGGCCAAGCGCAAGCGGTTCGTGCAGACCACATCTGACATGGGCGTTCCATTCATGCCCATCGACAACATCGGTGAGGTGCTTGACGTGCTCGAAGAGGACTACTGGCGCAAGAAGCTCGCCTGATGATCATCGACGCCAACGTGCTGCTGTACGCCGCCAATGCGAGTGCGCCAGCCCACCCCGTTGCAAAGCGATGGCTGCAGGATGCCCTGAACGGCCCCACCCAAGTGGGGCTGCCCTGGCAGAGCCTCACGGCGTTCCTGCGCCTAAGTACGTCGCCCCGCAGCTACCCCAAGCCACTCACTCCGGGGCAGGCGCTTACGCAGATTGATGCATGGCTGGCGTCACCCACAGCCTGGATTCCCACAGAGGGGGCTCAGCATCTGTCGATCGTGACCGATCTGCTCGTGTCGCACGGCATCACGGGGCCGCTGGTTATGGACGCCAAGATCGCTGCGCTGGCAATTGAGCACGGGGTGGAGGTGGTGTCCACCGATGGCGACTTCGCCCGGTTCACTGAAATACGCTGGAGAAACCCGCTGGCCCAGGAGGGGTAATGGGGTTTCGCATACGGAAGTCGATCATGGTGGCGCCGGGGCTGCGGCTGAACCTGTCGAAGAACGGCATCGGCACATCGCTCGGCGGTAACTACGGGCGGGTGTCTGTGCACTCGTCCGGGCGCGACACCTTCTCCACCCGCACGGGAATCCCCGGCATCACCTACATGCGCAGCATCAAGCGTCACCCCGAGCCCGCGGGCGCACGGCGGCAGGCCGGCGCGTCGACCCCACCTCCCCCACCGCTGCCCGAGGAGTTCAAGCGTAAGAAGCCCGGCATGTTCGCCAAAGCCGGGGAGAAGGCGCTGTACGAGGCGGTGATCAAACAGGACCGCACGATGGCGCGGGCAGCCGGTGATGAGCACCCCGACGTGCGGCTGGCTGGTTACACGCTGGCGGGGCTGTGGATGATGGAGGACGATCCCGGTCAGGCAATCACGCTGCTGCAGTGGGTCATGGATTCTGACGGCGACCCGGCCACCGACGCCTTCGTGCAGCAGTACCTGCGCACCAGTGTGGAGCTTGGGCTGGCGGAGGGCGTGAGTGTCGAGCTGCCCATCTGCCGCGAGGCTGTGGGGCTGTCGCTGGCCGAGCTGATGCAGGAGGCCGAGCGAATCGACGATGCCATCCACCTAGTGGAGGGCATGGAGCCCACCGGATCGACGGCCGTGTCACTGGCCGAGCTGTACGTGCTTGAGGGCGAGTGGCAGCAGGTGATCGCGCTCACTGATGGGCTTGCAAACGGTGACGATGCCACTGCCCTGCTGCTGGTCTACCGGGGCGTGGCCTTTCGGGAGGCCGGCGTGCCCGACGCCGCCCTGGAGGCGTTCAAGATCGCGCTTCGGGCGCCGTCAAGAAGCGCGCAGGTGCGCCACCTGGCGCTGATCGAGCGGGCGCGAACGCTTACCGCGATGAAGCGAAAGGCGGGGGCACGCAGAGACGTTGGCAAGGTGCTGGCCGAGGACAGCACCAACGCGGCGGCCCAGGCGCTGAGCGAAGAACTCAACGCCTGAGCCCGCGGTGACTACTGGCCCGCCATCGCCTTGGCGTACTCGGCCTCGATCTCGTCCTTCTGCACGCCCTTGATCTCGCGCTCGATGTGACGCTCGGCGCGGGAGAAGGCCTTGTCGATTGCCTCCTCCAGCTGCCAGTTGCCAACCACCACGAGGCCGGCCTGGCCCTCGTCGAGCAGCTCGCCCAGGTCCTTCATGTCGCTGCGTGACATGCCCTTGAAGATGTGGCCGCCAACGCCACCCGCGAGTGCGCCAATCGCAGCGCCGGCGAGGATGGATGGCGGAAATAGGATGCCGACCACGGCACCCACCACGGCGCCGCCCCATGCGCCCTTGCGCGTGGAGGTCTCGTCCTTGTTCACGTGCACCTTGCCGTCATCACCCTTGCGGATGACCGCTGCGTCGTAGCCACCGATGATGCCGGCGGCGTGCAACTCCTTGATGGCCTCGTAGTCGAGCTGGGCATCTGCCTCGTTCTCGTACGCGCCTGCAAATACGAACGTCGCGTCTTCGCGTGCCATATGTGTGCCCCCTGTCCCGTGGACCCCCGATGGGACCCTGTGCCAAACCCTAGGTATATGCAACGCAAGTCGCGCGTAACTGGGGCACGACATGACAACTGCGCAGCACCACACCGCATCCTGAGCACCCTCGTGGGCATCCCGCGCGCAATGACACTGCTCCGTCGCAGCGACTGACCCCGCCCGGGGACTGACCCCGGGTGGGGTCAGTCGCTGTGACAAAAGGCGCGGGGGCTGTTGATTGCATCCTTTTGGTTACGGCACATGCCTGCTCATCACAAAGTCCAAACGATGTTCTTCGTTACCTCTTCGGTGCATCTCACGGGTCTCTTGGAACCGGGCGCGACAGTTGTCGTCGTAAGAACCCAACCAACCAGGAGGACCCACCATGAAGTTCAGAGGCCGCAAGATCACCGCCGCACTTCTCGCAGGCGGCGCAATGTTCACCGGTGCCGGCATTGGTAGTGCCATCGCCGCCAACAGCAACCAGGCCGGTACAACCTCCACCACTCCCGCAGCGCAGCAGTCGCGGGCCGGTGGCGCACACCACCAGCAGAACCCAGTGGTGAAGGCCGCCGTGCAGAAGCTGCTCGGAGTGAATGACGCCGCCATGCGCACCGCCCGCGACTCGGGTCAGACGCTGGCGCAGCTCGCGGCGACCAAGGGCGTGAGCCAGGCCGATCTGGTGAGCACCATTGTGAGCGCGCTGAAGGCGAGCAAGCCCGCCGGTGCACCTGTGCTGTCCGACGCGCAGCTCACCGAGAAGGTGACCCAGCGCGTAACGAGCACGCGTGCAGAGGCCAATCAGGGTTCGAGGCGCGGCAACGCCGAGGTGCGCGCCAAGGTGGGTGAGGCCATCGCCAGCACGCTCGGCATTACCACCGCCGAGCTGAAGGCAGCACGCAAGGCGGGCACTACCCCGGCAACCCTCGCCTCGCAGAAGAGCGTGGCCAAGGCCGATCTCGTGGCGGCCGTGAGCACTGTGCTGAAGGCCAACAAGCCAGCCAACGCCCCGGCCGTGACCGACGCGCAGATCACGCAGAAGGCCACCAACATCGTCGATGGCGTGCACTCCGGTCCGGGTGGTTCGCACTCGCAGGGCCGCCGCTAATCCCGGCGCACCGGCCCGCTTGCCTACTTGGGGGAGGCGGGCGGGCCGGTGATCGTTTTACTCCAGCGACCCCCGTGGGCGAATCCACTGCATCGGCTGGCCGGTGACGGCCTCAATGCGGTCGTAGTCCTCGTCGTAATGCAGCACGGGGATGCCAGCCGACTCGGCTGCGGCCGCAATGAGCAAGTCGGCGTGGCTCACCTGGCGTTGATGCAGGGCACCCTGCGCAGCCAGGGCGTCGTACACCTGAAGCGCCCGGTCCCATTCGGGCTGGTTGATAGGGCACTGCCAGAGCCGCCCGAACTGCCGGCGGCGGACGTCGTAGTCGGTGGGTGACCGCGCCGAGTACAGCACCTCGAGCATCACCGGCACGCAGGTCGCCACCCGACCCGCCTCGACCAGATCCCCCACCTGGTCATGTACATCGGCGTGTCGCTCGGCCCAGGCCCACACGCTGGTGTCGAGGAGAAGTGTCAGAAGGTGCGGGGGCGGCGGAGCTCCCGCAGCATCTCGGGGGTCAGGCCAGGTACCCCATCCCGCGCGAGACTCTGCAACGAACCGCTTCGTACAACCTCGGCCAGGCTGCGGTTGATGGCATCCGTTGCCGACGTGGTGCCGAGCGCCTTCTTGGCCTGCTCCAGCAGG
>CAMCOB010000060.1 GCA_945876305.1 Bifidobacterium breve | reverse complement strand
GGCCAAGCACCCGTGGTCGGGTCCTGCTACGCACAGCCGAACCGCGTCGGTATTTCGCTGATGCGCTACACCGGTGTCGGGTGGGATCAGAACTTCACGACCGGGGCCTCAACAAACCCGGCCATCACGGAGAACTCCGTGATCGATCTGGCCGTCGGCTTCCACTCCGAGTACTCCACGCTTCGCTGGTCGTGGGTCAACGGTGTTCCGAGCTACTGGCAGACCACCGTGTCTCCCTCTGCAGATGGCGTTGCCCGCATCCGGTACTCACCCAAAACAATGCCGTTCATGACCGGGGGTGGCGGCTGTTCGCAGATCCCGGTGAATACCTGCGACATCGCGCAGGCTGACAGCGAGCAACTGGAGGCTGCGCTCCTGCTCTCGATGGACAACACGCTTGATGCGTCGCTGTCGGGAGCGCTGTTCGGCACGACATCGGCGTTCATCGGTTCACTTGAGGCACAGATCGTGCAGGGGCAGGCACCTGTGCTCACATACGGAGTCGCCGCGCCGCACAACTTCGCGAATGGCACGCTCCGCAATGGCACCTTCTATGCATTCCTGCCACAGGCAGTGCTGACGCTCTTCGGCACATCCGGGGGCGCCTTCGACCCCGGCATCCTCTCCGTCACCCGCACAGGCGGGGACGGTACGTTCACGCCGGCCTGGACGTCGTGGACCGCGGGCGCAAATGGCATGGACGGTCAGTTCCTGACCATCTCGAACATCTCGTTCTCGGCGCCGAGGTTCGTCGTGCAGCGCCGGGGGTCCGAAAGCAGTACCGGCGGAGGGGGCAGTACCGGCGGAGGGGGCACCACCGTCAAGGGGGGGGACGCAATTAAGGTGGGGAAGAAGGCCACCCTGAAGCAGATTGCCGGCCTCCTCAAGATGAGCACCAAGGGCGTAAAGATATCGGCCAAGGTCACGACGCCGAAAATCTGCAAGGTCGTCGGCCAGTCGGTCAAGGGCCTGAAGGTCGGCACCTGCAAGGGCACGCTGACGACCACACGCAAGAATGGCAAGCCCATCAAGAAGCGCTTCGCGATCGCCGTCACCAAGGCGGGATAGCGCCTGGGGCCTGTGGCGCACCACCCGTGCGCCACAGGCCGATCTCAGGCATCATCGAGCCGGTGGCCAAGGCGGCCGCCGCCGATGTCCGGGCGGATGACATCGATGAGATGTCATCGTAACTTCAGGAATCCCGGCCCAGACACGACATCAAGAAGGCACGCCAATGCCCGCTGAGTTCGACGCAACCACCACTCTCCAGCAGTACGCGCACCCCGAGCGCCTTGTCACCACTGCGTGGCTTGAGGCCAACCTAGGTACGCCCGGCCTGGTTGTGGCCGAGAGTGACGAGGACGTGCTGCTGTACAACACCGGCCACATCCCGGGTGCCGTCAAGATCGACTGGCACACCGACCTGAATGACCCGCTCACGCGCGACTACGTGGATGCCGATGCCTTCGCCGCCCTCATGCGCGCCAAGGGCATCACCTCCGACACCACCATCGTTTTCTACGGCGACCAGAACAACTGGTGGGCCGCCTACGCCCTGTGGGTCACCTCGCTATTCGGCCATGCCGACGTGCGCCTGCTCGACGGAGGTCGGAAGAAGTGGGTCGACGAAGGCCGTGCCATGAATACCGAAATCCCCGCACTGGCTGACACCGACTACCCCGTAACCCAGCGCGACGACAGCGTCATCCGTGCCTACCGCGAGCAGGTGCTCGCGCACATCGGCAACGGGCCGCTGGTTGACGTGCGCTCCCCCGCCGAGTTCACAGGTGAGCTTCTGCACATGGCCGACTACCCACAGGAGGGCGCAATTCGGGGCGGACACATCCCCACAGCGCACAGCGTGCCATGGCGCCGTGCGGCCGACGAGACCGACGGCACGTTCTTGCCCGTGGACCAGCTCAGAGCGATCTACGAGGACGAGATCGGCCTCACCCCGCAGGATGACGTCATTGCCTACTGCCGCATCGGCGAGCGATCCAGCCACACGTGGTTTGTGCTCACCCACCTGCTGGGATTTGAAAACGTGCGCAATTACGACGGTTCGTGGGTGGAGTGGGGCAACGCCGTGCGCGTGCCCATCGAGAAGCCCTAGCCCTCCGCACTGCGATGAGAGACGCACTGCACGAGATCGTCGAGGAGTTCGCCGACACGCCGAAGGAGCTGCGCCTGCCGCTGCTCCTTCAGTTCGCCGACGCGCTGCCAGCGCTGCCTCAGCGCCTCCTCGACGATCGCGACGCAATGGAACCGGTGGAGGAGTGCACGGCTCCGCTGTTTCTTGCAGTGGAAGTGGAGCCTGGCCAGCCGGTGCGACTGTTCTTTGATGCCCCGCGCGAGGCCCCGACATCACGCGGGTTCGCATCGGTGCTGCATGCCGGGCTCGACGGCGGCACGCCCGACGAGATCCTCTCCACCCCCAACGACTTCTACCTGTCCATGGGACTCGATGACCTGGTGTCGCCGCTTCGCATGCGCGGAATGTCGGGCATGCTCGCGCGTGTGAAGCGGCGCGTGGCCGCAGGCATCTCCGCCTAGCGGGTCAGCCGGCGGCGGGAGCCGGCTTCAGCACCCCCGCCGATACCTGCTGCACGGTGGCCGGGTACGTGGCCTCACGGCTGTTGCCGGGAAACCTGATGGTGCCAAGCACCGTCTTCGCGCTGTGCATTCGCACAAGCCCGCGCTGCACCGCCCGCGCAGATGTGCCGTTGCCGATGGCGACCGCCGCGCGCAGCACCTGAACACCCGCGTAGGCCTGCGCGGCAAAGGCATCTGCCTGATCGCCCGGGTACCTGCGCGCGTAGGCCGTTACGAATGCCCGGCTCGCGGCATCCCTCTTTGCCAGGTTCCATGACGCACTGACGATGAGGCCGTTGGCGTTGTCACCCGACGCGGTGATGACCGTCGGCGTGTTGTAGCCGTTGCCCCCCACCTTGACACCGGTGAAGTCGCTTGATGCCGCGAGCAGATTGATGGCATCGGTATCGCGCGCAGCAAAGAAGATGGCCTGCGGCAGTGCGGCCTCGGCGGTGGCCAGCACCGACGGCGCGGTGGATGAACCCTGTGGCATCGAGATATCAGCAACCAGGGTGATGCCCTGCGCGGCAGCACTGGCACGGAACTGCGCAGCGGCGCCTTCGGAGTATGCGTCGCCGGTCACCGACACCAGCGCGGCCGTGCGCACGCCCTTGGTGGTGCGTGCGTAGGTCACCGATGCCGGGATCATCTGGTTCTCGCCCAGACAGATGCGCCACACGGTGGGCCCGGCCGCTGTGATGTCAAGCGTGGTGTTGGTAACCGCCAGTACGGGGATGCCCGAGGCAACGGCAACCGGGTCGGCCAGTGCTGCCACACCGGAGAGCGTGGGGCCGATCACCGCGCCCACGCGCGTACCGGTGAAGGCGATCATCTGGTTGCGCCCCATATCGTTGTTCGACTGGTCATCCGCGAGGATGAGCCGCGCCCGTGGGGATCCCCCGGTGCCACTCTGCGCCGCCGCCAGCGATGCGCCGCGAGCCTGGGACACGCCGTACTGGGAAGCCGATCCGGTAATTGAGGCCAGCGACCCGGCAACCACCACGGGCGTCGTAACGGTTGATGCACCGGCAAGAGCGATGGTGCTCGCCACGAGGGGAACGGTGAGCGTAAGGGCAATGAGAGTGCGGCGCATGAAGCCTCCGAGGGGTTTCAGATGACCCGCCAATGCTACGCACCGGTACCCTTGCCACGTGAACGGGCGGCGGGCCATCGTGGTGGCGATCGTGATCGGCGGCGCCATCGGTGCCGCCGTGCGCGCGGGGTTGGGCGACCTCGTACCCCGTGGGGAATGGCCATGGGCCACTCTCACCGCGAACGTGTTGGGCACGGTCCTCCTCGCAGTGCTCGCGGCCCTCATCGCGTGGCGACCGCACCTTCCCCATTGGCTCCACCCCCTCGTGGCCGTGGGCTTCTGCGGATCGCTCACAACATTCGCGGGGCTCGAGCTCGAGGGGTTCCTGATGATGCGCGACGGCAGGTCCGGGCCTGCGGTGTTCTACCTCGGGGTCAGCATCGCCCTCGGCCTGCTCGCTGCCGTGGCCGGCCGACGTGCTGTGGATCTGGTGCAGCAGTGACCCCGCTCACATGGGCACTCACCATCCCCGCCGGGGCCGCCGGGGCGTTTGCACGATATGAAGCCGGGCGCCTGATGGGAACGCGCTTTGGCGTGCACGCTCCATGGGGAGTGCTGGCCATCAACCTCGTCGGGGCGTTTCTTCTTGGGCTACTGGTGGGTGCCAGCCCATCCGACGTCGCGGTGATTGCCCTTGGAACAGGGTTCCTCGGATCGTTCACCACATTCTCAACCTGGATGGTGGAGACCGACCACGCCGCAAGGGCCGGCAGGTGGAACACCGCACTCATGAACATCGTGGTTCCGGTGCTGGGTGGGCTGGCGCTCGTCGCGGTGGGATTCGCCGCGGGGTCCGCGCTGGCCTGAGCGCGGAGGTGCTGGGCTTAGGCGGCGCTGTTGATGACGATGATCAGCACGATGACCGCAAGCGCCACAAACACCGTCGCGATGATGGCGGTGGGGAGGAACTTCGGCATCGGCGGAATATCAGGAAGATCGATCGCCATGACATCACTTTCAGGGTGGCTGGTTGCTAAGCGTATTCCAGCAGACGATGCACCCCGCAGCCCCCCACCAAGATCCCTCTGTCTTCAGGTCTCTGACGGTCGTCACCAGCAGGCCGGGACACTTCGGGACACTCCGGGACCGATCCGTCTTCCCAAGCGCCCGGGAAGGTCATACCGTCGTCAGTACATTCACAATGCACTCGAAAGGGATCCATGAAGACCCTTCACCGCATCGCCGCACTTGCTATCGCTGGATCTGCCGTTATCGCCGCATCGCCGGCTATGGCCGCTACCACCACGATCAGTGCCAAGACAACCTCGGGCCTGATGCTCACGGGCATGCCGAAGACGTTGAAGCCCGGGAACTACATCTTCAAGTACACGAACACGTCGGGCCTGCCTCACAACCTGATGGTCGGATCCGTCATCACGCCGACCTTCGACAAGGGCACCAAGTCGATCAAGGTCACCCTCAAGAAGGGGACCGTGCCCTACTTGTGCAGCGTGCCCGGCCACGCGGCCGGAGGCATGAAGGGCACCATCACCGTGAAGTAAAGGGATTCCTGCCCCGCCAATTCCGCGCACACGCGGTTGCGGGGCAGGACCACCTTTCTCGGTGACGTGGCAGGTGCAGCGATGACGCGAATGGGCGCATTGCGTGTGAGGCCACTGCTGGGCTGCGTTACGGCGGTGTCGCGAGGGTCCCCGCCCACAATGGCGAATGAGCCACCGGTGATACCGTTATTAGCGAAAGAGATGAACCGAACGGGCACAGGGTGCCCGGTTCCTCACAAGGAGGGACGCATATGAGCGTTCTGCATGATCCACTCGATCGAGTGGAATTCGAAGGCGTTGTTGGCCACTACAGCACCGGCGGCTTCGGTCAGTACCACCGTCTCAACTGCCCGCAAGCACCGCACCGCGGCGATCCGGGTGTTCGCGACACCATTCATGGGCCGTGGAAGTACCTCGCCGCCCACTGGGCTCCATGCCCTGCCTGTAGCCCTCCTGCCGATGTCGAGCAGGAGCAGGGGCAGCAGGCCGCCTAACCAGGCTGGCGGATCGCTAGCCTGAGCAGGTCTCAGGCCCCCATCGTCTAGCGGTCTAGGACGCTGCCCTTTCACGGCGGTAGCGCGGGTTCGAATCCCGCTGGGGGTACTTCTCTCGCCCGCCCGGTTGGGCGTGGCGCCGTCCCCGCGAAACCGTTGCCCAATCGGCGCCCTCCCACCGCAGGCACATGCCGCCAGGGGGCGGCAGGGTGAAACGTCGCTCGGGTTCCCCCCCTTCGGGGCGCCCAGCGGGTTCGAATCCCGCTGGGGGTACTTCACTCGCCGACTCTCGGGGGCACCATGGTGGGGTAGATCTCCAGGTCCCACCACTTGGAGATGGGCAAAGTCATGATCGTGGCCTCGGCAGCCGCGTCGTCGTCGGCAAACACTTCAATGAACACCTTGCCCTGCGGGATGGCCAGATGGATCTGCCCCATCCGGCCCTCCGCCGTGAGCACCTTCACCTGGGCCCGCTCCGCGTCGGCGACGGCGAACACCTCATCCATGTCGGTGCCCGGCCTGAACGTGGCAACAACCATGTACACAGCCATCCCCTGCTCCTCTACTCGGCGCCCGCGGCCGCGACCAGCACGGCCAGACGGCGGTGGGTCTCCTGCATGCCCTCGACCATGCCAGATGAGATCTGGTTGGTGAGCCCCTCCGGTGTGGGGTGCGTAAGGGCAATGGCCAGACGCGTGGTGCCGTCGGGTTGGGCCGTGAGCGTGGCGTCCTCAACGACCCCAGAATCGGGAAATGGATCGAACACGGAGGTCTGGCGCAACCGCGACGGTCGCTCCACGTGCAGGTACTCGCCCCCGAACCCGAACACGTTGTCGTGCGCCAATAGCTCGAAGCGCCAGCGGCCACCCACGCGCACATCCATCTCCACCACGCGGGGGTGATGGTGCGCGGGGCCCCACCACTCGGGGATACGAGCGGGATCAGTCATCACATCCCAGAGCACCTCCGGCGTACAGCGGAATAGGCGCTCGAGCCGCGCGTCGCGGTCACCCACAAGAGTGATGCTGGTGCGTTCCATATCGGTCATCGTCGGGAGGGTACGCCGCCGGTACGCTGCCGCAATGCACACGGAACCCGATCTCCCGCGCCGCTTGGTTGCAGAGTTCCTCGGCACGTTTGTGCTCGTTGCCGGGGGGTGTGCCGCGGCGGCCGTCAACTTCCGCATGGACGGAATGCTTGGGGGGCACGTCGGTATTGCCGTGGCCTGGGGCCTGATTGTGGCCATGGTCATCTTCGCCATCGGGCACCTGTCCGGAGCCCACATCAACCCGGCAGTCACACTGGCATTTGCCGGGGGACGACACTTCCCATGGAGCGAGGTGATCCCGTACTGGGTGGCGCAGATCGGTGGTGCCATGTGCGGCGCGCTCGCCATCTCGGGCCTGTTCGGCGACGAGAGCGGTCTGTCGCTTACCCAGCCGCACACCGTGGGCAGCGCCGCAGCGGTGATGATTGAGATCACCATCACGGCAATCCTCATGTTGGTGGTCATGGCCGTGGCCACCGACACCCGCGCGCAGGGCGCCCTTGCCGCAGTGGCGATTGGCATCACGGTGGTGGCCATGGGCCTGGTGATGGGGCCGATCACCGGGGCCTCGATGAACCCGGCACGCTCCATTGGCCCGGCCGTTGCAACCGGCGACTTCACCGCCCTGTGGATCTACCTGATCGGGCCCATCGTGGGAGCAGGCCTCGGCGTGACCATCTACGCCTACCTGCGCGGACGCCCGCACCCCTCTGACGCCCAGCCGGATGCCGAGGCAGGCGAAGAACTTCCTTGACCACCATGCCGGACCCATCACCGTTCGGGCGGGCCGGGCCTGTGCCACGGCCTAGGGTTACGACATGGAAATAACAGGAATGCGTGCGCTCGTCGTGGGGGCCACAGGTGGTTTCGGAGCGGAACTGGCAAGGTCGTTGGCCGCGGCAGGAGCAACGCTTGCCGTGCACGGGCGAGACGTCGGTCGCCTTGATGCCATCGCCGCGGAGACCGGTGCAACCGCGATCGCCGGCGATCTCGCCGCCCCGGGCACCCCGCGCGATGTCGTCGACCGCGCCGCAGAGGCACTCGGCGGGCTCGACATCGTGGTCATGTCCGCGGGCGCCGTGGCCTTCGGCCCCGTCGCCGACCTCGACGAGAACATGCTGCGGAGCCTGATCGACATCGACCTCATCGCACCGATCCTCGTGGCGCAGGCCGCCA
>CAMCOB010000059.1 GCA_945876305.1 Bifidobacterium breve | reverse complement strand
TGCAGCATCGGCGCCGTCACTCACCTTGCACCAGAGCTTGAGGGGCTTGGTATCAAGCGAAATCGCCGCCACAAGACCATCTGCGGCCGTATCGGGTAGTCCCACCTGCGATCCGGCGGGAATCTCGAGCGTCACCTTGTCGCCGCCATTCAGCCCGGTCCAGACGGCGCGCTCCAAGAGGTGGCGTGCGATGGATCCGTCGGCATCAACCACGCCTCTGGTGGTACGTGCCTTCGCCGCGCCCCGGCCCACCACGGGGTCGAGCCCCGCGGCCTCCGGGTTGGCACGGTCAACCTCGATCTTGGCCTTGGCCTCGTCCACGGTCATCTCGTGATCCGACCCGCGGGCCTTCTTCCAGATGACGTATCCACAGCCGCGATTACGGGGGCTCTTCCACGAATTGCATCCGAAGGTCTTCGGACGGTCCACGATCATGCCGCCGCACCCGGGAACCGGACACTCAGATACCGGCTCGCGCGGAGGCGTGGCGTTGGTCTCACCCCGGGCCACCATGCCCTGGGCCTCCTCCACCGATACCTCCCCCTGCTTGCCGCGCACGCGCTTCCAGATGACGAAACCGCAGCCGGTCTCGGTCTTGCTCTTCCACGACGTGCAGCCGTAACTGCGGTCGCGGGAAATGATCTCGCCATCACAGCTGTCGGTGGGGCAGACGCCGATAACCTCGCGCTCAGGCTCCAGATCCTTGCTCTGGATCCCTTGGGCGATGTACTCCTTGGCGTCATCGAGGGTGAGCGTGCGAGTGCCGCTCTGCTTCCACAAGGTGTATCCGCAGCCCGGGTCGTCCTTGCCGTGGTAGCTGTCGCATGAGTAGCTCTTGCGCTGCTCCACGATGTTGCCGGCGCAATCGGGCGTGGGACATGGAGCGATGACGGTGCGCTCCACGCGCAGGTCCTCACGCCCCTTGTCGGCGAACCAGGCGACCACCTGTTTGGTGAACGCCACGATCTCTTGGTGGAAGGCGTCGCGCGACTCACTGCCGCGCTGCACCTCGTTGAGCTTCTGCTCCCACCGGCCCGTGAGCTCTGGCGAGGTGAGCAGGTGATCGCCCAACATGGTGATGAGGCCGATGGCCTTATCGGTGGCGCGAAGCTGCTTGCCCTCGCGCTCCACGTATTCGCGGTCGATGAGGCTCTCGATGATGTTGGCGCGCGTGGCGGGGGTGCCCAGGCCACCATCCTTCATCGCCTCGGCAGCCTCGTCGTCGTCCACCAGTTTGCCGGCGGTCTCCATCGACTTAAGGAGGCTGCCTTCGTTGTATCGCGCAGGGGGCTTGGTGGACTTGGCCAGCACCTCGGCGCGGGCACAGGTGAGGCGCTGCCCCACGGTCACCGACGGAAGGGTGTGGTCGTCAGTCTCCTCCTCGCCATCTTCGTTGGCCATGCGCTCGGCCTGCTTCTCCACGCGGTGGCGCCGCATGGCGTCAACGGCGTACCAGCCCGGGTCAACAATGACGGTGCCGCTGCTGCGGAAGGTGTTCCCCGCAACATCGGTGACGATGGTGGTGCTCTCGAGCTTGGCCGGCGGCAGGAATACCGCGAGAAAACGCCGGGCCACCATGTCGTAAATGCGTCGTGCGTCATTTGACAGTCGCGAGAGGTCGTGATCTGCGTCGGTGGGGATGATGGCGTGGTGGTCGGTGACCTTGGCGTCGTTGATCACTCGTCCGAGTGGCAGTGAGTCGAGCGCCAGCACCGAACGCGCGGCGTCCGCGTACTGACGGTCGGCCGAGCCCACACGCGACACCACCGACTTCAGCTGTCCCACCATGTCGCCGCTCAGGTATCGCGAACTCGTACGCGGATACGTGAGCACCTTGTGCTCGTCGTAACACGACTGTGCGGCGGCCAGGGTGCGTGTGGCGCTGAAGCCGAACCGCTGGTTGGCATCACGCTGCAGGGCGGTGAGGTCGTACAACAGGTGCGGCGCTTCGGTGCGGGGCCGCGTCTCCACCGATGCGACGACGCCCTCCGCCCCGGCGGCGAGAGTGGCGATCTCATCGGCAGCGTTTCCCGGAACGATGCGGTCCTTGTGGGTCTTACCGTCGTTGTCGGTGAACAGCAGGTCGCGGTGCGTACCTTCGACGTCGTGCCACATGCCCGGAAGGGGAGAGTCGGCACCGGTGAACGTGGCATCCACCTGCCAGTACTCCTGCGGCACGAACGCGCCGATTTCGATGTCGCGGTGCACGATCATCGCCAGTGTCGGCGTCTGTACGCGGCCGAGCGACAGCACACGTCGGATCGATCCGGCACGCGTGGTGGCCGCGCGGGTCCCGTTCATTCCCACCAGCCAGTCGGCTTCGCTGCGCGCGCGCGCGGCGGCCTCGAGCGGCTGCATCTCCGAATCCGGACGCAGCGACTCGAAGGCGTCCTTGATGGCCGACTTGGTCATCGACGAGAACCAGGCCCGCTCCACGGTCTTTCCCTGCGCCTTGGGCGGGGCGCTCTGAAGGATGAGCTTGAAGATGAGCTCGCCCTCACGTCCGGCGTCGCAGGCATTGACGATGATGTCCACGTCGGGCCGGGCCATGAGTCGGTGAAGCGAGGCGAGTTGCTTGGCCGATCGGCCATCGCGGGCCTGGTAGCGGAATTCCTCCGGGATGATCGGCAGGTCCTCGTATGTCCACTTCTTGTACCGGGCGTCGTAGGCGTCGGGATCCACCTGCTCAAGCAAATGCCCCACTGCATATGAGATGACCCAGTGGTCACTCTCGTATGCGTCGCCCTTCTGGGTAAACGTCTCTGGGAGCGCGCCAGCCACGTCGCGGGCGACGGAGGGCTTCTCGCAGATAACCAGTTTCTTGCTCACGGGGCGGGCACGTTAGCACCGCCGATTTCGGGCACCTGTGTCGTCGGCGTGACGATGCCGGACCGGTGGCCCAGTCGGCCACAGACGTTTGGACCATGAAGCAGGGGCACGCGTCGACGGGGTGCTGCCGGTACCGACAACCCCCGAGTCGCGTCGATGCGTGTCGCCGTCTGGATCCCGCTGCAACCGCCGCCGATGCCGTCATGGCCCCCAGCAGACGGTCGGCCCAGGACGTCGGTGCCCACCGTCGCCATCGGGCCTTCTGCAGAAGACCGCTAGCCGAAGAAGGGCTGGGCCAGGCGGTAGTACTCGTCGGGGACGGTCTTCAACGTGCCCACGGCATCGGCCAGCGGGACGTCGGTGATGATGGCGCCGCGCAGCGATGCCATGCGTCCAAACAAACCCTCCTCCACCATCTCGGCGGCATGCGTGCCAAAGCGCGTGGCCAGGATGCGGTCACGGGCGGTGGGGGTACCCCCGCGCTGGACGTGCCCCAGCACGGTCACCCGGGTGTCGAAGCCGGTGGCCTCGCGAATGATGGCCCCGAGGCGGTCACCGACCCCCTGTTGTGCCAGACGTGCGTGGCCGAACTCGTCGCGCTCGCCCTCGGCACCGCCATCTCCCAGATCAACTCCCTCGCTCACCACGACGATGGACGAGTCGAGTCCGCGGGAATGGCGTGCCCGCAGCGCATCGACCACCGCGGGCACATTCGGCTGGTGCTCCGGGATGAGGATGTAGTCGGCCCCGCCCGCGATGCCGCTCTCAAGCGCGATCCATCCCGCGTGGCGCCCCATCACCTCAACGACCATCACGCGGTCATGCGACTCGGCGGTGGTGTGCAGACGGTCGATCGAGCTGCACACGATCTGTACCGCCGTGTCGAACCCGAAGGTCACGTCAGTTCCCGACAGATCGTTGTCGATCGTCTTCGGTACACCCACGATGGGCAGCCCGTGCTCGGCATGCAGTCGGTTGGCCGCGCCGAGTGTGTCCTCGCCGCCCAGCGCCACCAGGGCGTCGATGCCCAGCGCCGCAAAGCCGTCGATGGCCGCCTGTGTCGTCCCGGCGTCACGGCACGGATTGGTGCGCGAGCTCTTGAGGATGGTGCCGCCGCGGTCGAGGATGCCGCTCACGTCACGGACGCCCAGCGGGACCGCCTGCTGCTCAAGAAGGCCACGCCAGCCGTGGAGGATGCCCACATGCTCGTGCCCGAACCGGCGGACACCCACCTTCACCACGGCACGGATGACGGCATTGAGTCCGGGGCAGTCGCCGCCGCCGGTGAGGATTCCCACACGCATGCCCCGACCGTACCGGTGGCGCATACGTGAGGGCAAGCGCCGCTCGCCCTTTGCTGCGGGCGCGTCCTCGTACGCGTACCCCATGGCCGAGATGTCCAGCACGCTCTTGGGTGACACGAACAAGCCCGACTGCCGCCATGGCTACCTGGCCGAAATGAGGCCTTGCCGGGGATCGACGACCGGAGCGGGGCCTAGCGCTCGCCGTGCGTGGTCTGATTGAACGGGATGGGGCCGATATCATTGCCCGGTCTCAACGCCCCACGATGAGGTTCCGTCATCCGCGATCAGGAGTCATCAAGTCGCCGAGGTCTGGTGCACGCACTGCCCGGCGCAGACGTGGTGTACGACGTCCACGGCAGAGGGCCAGGCGTGGTGCTCATCCACGGATGGACGTGCCGCCGTACCGACTTCGACGACGTGGCCACCGACCTGGCCCGCGATCACCGGGTGCTGGCCCTCGACCTGCCGTGGCATGGCGACTCCACGGCAACCTCCCGGCACTGGAGCGTTGACGACCTGGCCGCCGTGGTTGGCGCCGTGGCGGTGAACGAGGGCATGCATGAGGCCGTGATCGTGGGGCACTCAATGGGCGCGGCAGTGGCCCTTGAGACGGTGCTCGCGGGCACCGGTCGCCGGGTCATTTCGCTCGACGGTCTCACATACATGCACATGTACCCGCGGCAATCAGCGCAGGCAGGCGATGCGTTTCTCGACCCCTTCCGGGCAGACTTCGCCGGCGCCATGCGAACGATGTGCGAGCGCGCCGCCGGTCCGGGGTGCGATCCGGCCCTCATCGACCAGGTGGCGCGTGCAATGTGCCGCGCCGATGCCGAGGTGGCCATCGGGATGATGGATCAACTGATGCGCTGGGATATGGATGGCGCACTCGCCCGTGGCGATGCACTCGCGCTCACAGTGAAGGTATTCGCCTCTGCCCCCCTGCTCTCCGACGCCGCGGTGACGCGCTACGGCGACCGCATGGACATCGTGCCGGTCGACCTGGGTGGTCACTTCTTCCTGCTGCAGCAGCCGGTGAAGACGGCCGGGCTCATCCGTGACGCAATCGCTGCCTAACTGCGAACGGCGTCTGGATCAACGGCTGGGGTGATCTCCTCGAACCGGTTGATCTTGCGAAGCCCCGGGAAGAACAGCGCCCACAGTCCCGCGGCGGCAATGGACAGCGCACCGCCCAGCACGATCGACCCGACGGTGCCGATGAATTGGGCGAGCAGGCCACGCTCGAAGGCGCCAAGTTCGTTGGACGCGCCGGAGGTCTCGTCACTCACCGGTGGGAGGGTGGCATACCGGCGACGCCGCGTCGCCTGCAAAACGACCGATGCGACCACGTGGGCCGCATCGATTGAGTAGCGCATACGGGATTTGAACCCGTGTTACCGCCGTGAGAGGGCAGCGTCCTAGGCCCCTAGACGAATGCGCCACGTAGGCCTACTGGGTACTTCATGTTGACCGTGAGGACCTCGGAAGAGGACTCACTGGGGGAGGAGGACTCGAACCCCCGCTCCTGGGACCAGAACCCAGTGTCCTACCAACTAGACGATCCCCCACTGCCTCCCGGCCGCGCGAAAAGGTAGCACAGGCCCGCGCGATTACTTCGCGTTCATCAGGGCCGCAAGTCCCTTCCCAAGAGCCTTCAGCGCACGTGGCACGTCAAGGGGGTCAAGATCGGCCTGGATGATGTGGGAGTTGCGGTTG
Source organism: Bifidobacterium breve (assembly GCA_945876305.1). GTDB lineage: Bacteria > Actinomycetota > Thermoleophilia > Miltoncostaeales > Miltoncostaeaceae > SYFI01. Next base: position 2,064 of record CAMCOB010000059.1, on the reverse strand, counting down.
TCACGCCGTGCGGCACTGAGCGCGTCGCGCAGTTCCACACCGGTTGCCACCTGGGTTCCCTTGCCGCCCACCACGCCGGCCACCGCCGCGTAATTCCACACACTGACGTCATTGAAGGGGCCGTCCTTGATGCTGCGCTCGGCACCGTAGCCATGGTTGTCCATGACGATGACGATTGGCTTGAGCCCTTCACGGATACCGGTGGAGAGGTCGAAACCGGTCATCTGGAAGGAGCCATCGCCAATCAGAATGATCGGGCGCCCCTTACCCCGTGCAAGCCCGGCGCCGATGCCGGCCGGCATGGCGAATCCCATTCCCACGTACAGGCGTGCGATGTGGAACTGGGTCGCGCGGCGCATCTTCACGTCCATCGCCAGATGCGCTGCCACGCCCACGTCGCACGCCACGATGTCGGACGGGATGATGAACTCGTTGAGCGCGGCGGCCACCATGTCGGTGGTCAGGCGCCCCGTCATCTTTACCGGGCGGACCCACCCATTCGGCAACGTGGCCGGGACGCGCTTCTTCGGTAACGCGCGGCGCTCAAGCGCGCTGAGCAGGTCGGGCAGCCACACGTCCCTGTAGGTGCGGTGGTGCACTCGGGCGAGTCCGTCATAGGCATTGCTTGACCACGTCTCGTTGATCGCGCTCGAGAACCCGCCGGTGGTGATGTCGTTGACATTCACGCCCAGTTGCATCACGAAATCGGCCGACTCAACGAATTTCCGCAGGGCGGGGATTGTGCCCGCGCCGCTGTACACGCCCAGCGTGAGCGACGTTTCGTCCTCATTCACGCCGCCCTTCCCCATGACGGTTTCGACCACGGGGATATTCATCTTCTTGGCAAGTGCGAGCACGCGGGTACCCAGACGGCGCTTCACCACCTCGTTGCCCACGTTGATGATGGGCCGGCGCGCAGCGCGGATGGTTGCCACCAGATCGTCAGCGCAGGCGTTGGTGCGCTCGGGGATGCTGATTGTCCGGGGGGTGGTGTACGACGGCGAATAGACCTGCGTGGGGACCGCCGAGATCAAGTCACGCGGCAGTTCGATAAAGACCGGGCGAAGTTCGTGCATGCAGTGGTCGAGGATCCAGTCGATCTCGGCGTACGCGGTGTCGGCGTTATCGAGCAGCATCGAATGCGAGGTGAGGTGATCTGCCATGAGTCGCGGTGCGTCGAGGTCGTCGCTTACCGAGTGATGGATGCGCCGGCCATCACGTTCCCCCATGCCAGGGGCGCCGCCGATAACCACGACAGGCACCATCTCATTATTGGCCCCGCCGAGCGCCGCCATCGTGGCCACCATGCCCACGCCGTAGGTCACTGCAACCGCGCCGAGGCCCTTCTCGCGCGCATACCCATCGGCGGCGTATGTGGCCGCCTCCTCACGCGTGGAGTTGACCATGTTCATTCCGCGCTCGCTGCCGATCTCGTAAAGGCCGAGAATGAAGTCGCCAGGGACACCAAACACATGGTTGACCCCACGCTTCCTGAGGGCGTCAATCAAATAGGCGCCGACTGACAGACGTTGCGACTTGCGTGGTGGCATCTCGGATCCTCCTGGGGGTTGTTGCTGTGAATCTACGCGACAGGCGCGGTCACGTGGAGGCTTGCTCCCAATCGGCGTAGAGACCGGCATACAGGCCACCTGCCCGCATCAGCTCGTCGTGGGTCCCCTGCTCCGCGATCCGGCCGTCATCCACTACGACGATGCGGTCGGCCCGTCGGATGGTGGAGAGGCGGTGCGCGATGACCACCGCGGTGCGACCCACGAGAAGGCGGTCGAGCGCCTCCTCAATCCGCCGCTCGGTACCGATGTCAATTGATGACGTGGCCTCATCGAGGATGATGAGCCTGGGATCGGGCACGAGTGCGCGGGCAAAGCAGATGAGTTGCCGTTGCCCGGCAGAGAGGCGTGCACCGCGCTCCTGTACATCGGTGTCGACACCGTCGGGTAGTGAGTCGACGAACTCAAGGGCCCCCACCGTGTCGAGTGCGCGGCGCACGTCGTCGTCAGTGGCCTGGGGGTGGGCGAATCGCACGTTGTCGGCGATGGTGCCGCT
>CAMCOB010000058.1 GCA_945876305.1 Bifidobacterium breve | reverse complement strand
GCATCGTCGGTCGCTGGTGCCTCTGTGGCCATGAGGTGGTCACACACCACGGCGTTCAGGCGTGCGTAGGTGGCGAACGAATCGTCAAGCACACGCTCGTACCTGCTCAGCAGACCGGGGTCAGCAGCAATGCCGGCCGGCCGCACGTACTTCCAGCGGCCGTTCAACTGGGTGTCGTAGGGCACGTACCGCGTGGACTGCTCCAGATAGCTGGCCAGGCGCCCCCACTCGATGACCTTGGTCAGCACGTTGCTCACGCCCTCGATGGCCACGTGCGCGCCACCCAGCTGCGCCACAGAGTCATCCCCGTAATCGGCGAGCACCCGCTGGAAGAACTCGCGGGCCCGGTCGGCCCCGACCTCGGGGCCACCCGCCGCCGCCGCGCCGCCGCCGCCGGGAATGAACTCGTCCAGAAGGATGCGCCGTACCGAGTTGGCCGACCGCGAGTAGCGCGCGAACAACGCGCCCTTTACCGCCTCAGGCAGGTGGGTGAGTGCGAACACCGGCCCCACGGGGTCGGTGACGTAGGGCGCGATCCGCGCCCGCTCGTCGGGGGTGAGGTCGTCCCCGGCGCTCATCGCATCAGGAGATGTCGTCGTCCACGGCCTCGGCCGCGCCCAACTCGCGCCGTCCCGAGAAGAGGTCGTTCAGGCGATCGCGAATCTCAAGGTCGCCGTGGTAGCGGGCGACCATCGACCACTCGTCAGCCAGCATCACGGGGATGCCCTCGACTTCGCGCTCGTCATCGGCGATGTCGTCGTCGATGTCAACGGGGATGTCGGTCGTGTGGTGGCCGTCGGTAAAGAAGTAGTCGTTCAGTCGCTCACGGATGTCGGCGTCCTTGCTGACGACGGCAATCTCCACCCATGTGGCGGCCAGCATCGCGATCTCGCCGGTGCGCGTGCGCACGACCGCGCGCTCGTGGTCGTGGTCGCCGTGCGAATGCCACGACACCTCCTCGGTGAGGCCGGCATCGAGTGCCTGCGACAGGCGGTGGGGGATCCCCTCATGCATGAGCGACGAGCGCAGCATGTACACCTGCTCGTCCGAATCGTCGGGCAGCGTGACGCGGAAGCCCTCCTCCCCGACGGCCGTCCCGCCATTGGCGGCGATCAGTTCGCCCACCGCGCGCAACGGATCGTCCTGCTTGCCCTGCGCCCGTTCGCCCGATGACTGTGCCTCGGCGTAGCGGAAGAGCCTGCGGAACTCCGCCTGGGACATGGGTCCGATCTCCACCTCGATAGTCACGCGTGCTCCTCCCGGTCGTCAACGGGCGGCATGGTGTCAGACGCCGCCCTCCTCTGCGCCTGTTCGCGCAACTGGTGAAGGTGCGCGGCATATGCGGCCTCGGTACCCACGGTGCCGGGCGCAAAGAACGTGATGCCCTCCATGCCCTCAGGCATGCAGGAGTGCCCGGTCACGCGGTCGGGCACCGAGTGGGGATTGACGTACCCGGTGCCGTGCCCCAGATTGCGTTTATTGGTGCCGCTCGCATCGCGCAGCGCAAGGGGTGGGGCCTTGGCCCCCTCCGCCTCCACGAGCGCCATGGCCGCGTTGATGCCCTGGTACGACGAATTGCCCTTGGGTGCCAGCGCCATGTAGGTCACCGCCTGCGCCAGATTGATGCGCGCCTCGGGCATGCCCACAAACTCCACCGCGCGCGCAACAGCCACAGCCACCTCGATGGCCCGCGGGTCGGCGTTGCCAATGTCCTCGCTGGCCAGCACGATGATGCGCCGGGCAATGAACTTTGGGTCCTCGCCCCCCTGCAACATCACTGCCAGCCAGTACAGGGCGGCATCGGGGTCGCTGCCGCGCATGCTCTTGATGAAGGCCGAGATCACGTTGTAGTGCTGATCGCCGCCCTTGTCGTACACCACGGCCCTGCCGCCGGCACGCTCCACGACGACGGTCGTGATGGGCCCATCCCCGGCCAGTCCGGCAGATGCCTCCAGAAGGTTGAGCGCAAAGCGCGCATCGCCGCCACTGCGCGCCACCATGGCGTTTCGTGACTCCTCTGCCACCGCGACTGACCCCCCGAGCCCCCGGGGGTCGGCGATCGCACGGTCGATGAGGTCGGCGATCTCCTCATCGGTGAGCGACTCCAGCACCAGCACGCGCATGCGCGACACCAGCGCGGCATTCACCTCGTAGTACGGGTTCTCGGTGGTGGCACCGATGAGGGTCACCACCCCCTCCTCCACGGCGGGCAGCAGGGCATCCTGCTGGCTCTTGGTAAACCGGTGGATCTCGTCGATGAACAGCACCGTGCGACCCCCAGACACCAGGCGGTCGCGGGCACGGGCGATGACGGCGCGCACGTCGGGCAGTCCGGCCGAAGTGGCCGACAACTCCTCAAACACGGCACGGGTGCTTCCCGCCACCACACGGGCCAGAGTGGTCTTGCCGCTGCCGGGTGGCCCGTACAGCACCATCGACGGCACGGCGTCCTCAGAAATCGCACGGCGCAGGAACCCGTCGGGCCCGAGCAGTACGGCGTGGCCCACCACTTCGTCGAGCGTGGTGGGGCGCATGCGTGCGGCCAGCGGTGCAACGGTCGCCAGGCTCTGGTCAATGGCGTCGCCGAAGAGGTCGGGATCGGTGCTCACGCGGCCGGAGGCTCCGGCGGTTCGATCTGGTCGGGCAGCGTCTGACCGGGGTTCGCACGGATCCACGCCACCTTCAGATACAGGTCGCGGTCGCTGATGTCGGGTTCGAGCTCAAATGAGCCCATGCAGAGGGGGCAGAGAGTGCCGTTGGCGAACGCGGGAATGCCGTCGTCGTCCACCTGCCCCGTGGGAAACAGCACCAGATCGCCCCAGCAGTCCGGCGTGGGGCAACGCACCCTGGCGTCGGGGTTCACGAACGTGCTCTTCGGGATACGTTCCGTCACTCCGTTCATCCCCTTCCCATGGGCCGCTGCGGGCTATGGTCCTTTCCCGCCGACTGCCCGTCAGGTTACGTACTGCGAGCCACGGCAGTTGAATTGGTAGTATTGCCGTTGGATTTACCGGGAAACGAAAAAAGGCCACGGAGGACCATGTCCCCGAGTTATCAGGACCTCATCGCAGCCGCACGCGAGGTCATCCCCGAGGTTGAGCCGGCAGACGTCGCATCCCGTGTGGCGTCCGGCGATGGACCACTCATCATCGACGTGCGCGAGACGGCCGAATGGGATCAGGGGCACCTGCCCGGTGCCGTGCACATCCCGCGCGGATTCCTCGAGAGCCGTATCGGTGGCACGGCCCCCGACTCCGACCAGGAGATCCTGGTGTCCTGTGCATCGGGCCAGCGCTCACTGCTGTCGGCACAGACGCTGCACCACATGGGCTTTACCAACGTCACCAACCTCGCCGGTGGCTTCGCCCGGTGGAAGCAGAACAACCACCCGGTTGAGGTTCCTCGCATCCTCTCCGCCGCACAGCGCTCGCGCTACTCGCGCCACATCCTCATTCCCGAGGTCGGCGAGGAGGGCCAGATGAAGCTGCTCGACAGCAAGGCGCTGCTCATCGGCGCCGGCGGTCTGGGCTCGCCCGCCGCCTATTACCTGGCCGCTGCCGGTATCGGGACCATCGGCCTGGTGGATGACGATGACGTGGACGAGAGCAACCTGCAGCGCCAGATCATCCACACCACCGATCGCGTGGGGATGAACAAGGGCGAGAGCGCCAAGCAGGCAATCGCCGCGCTCAACCCCGAGGTGCAGGTGAACGTGCACCCGTTCCGCGTCAACCGCGACAACGTGCTCGATCTGGTGTCGCAGTACGACATCATCGTGGATGGCGCCGACAACTTCCCCACGCGCTACCTGCTGGCCGATGCGTCGCTCATGACCAACACGCCGCTGGTGCACGCGAGCATTCTTCGGTTTGAGGGCCATGCCTCGGTGTTCAACCCCTACGACGGCCCGTGCTACCGCTGCCTGTTCCCGGAGCCCCCGCCGCCTGACCTCGCGCCCTCGTGCGGCGAGGCCGGTGTGCTCGGTGTGCTGTGCGGCGTGATGGGCAACATCCAGGCCACCGAGGCCATCAAGGTGCTTCTGGGCATCGGCGACACCCTGTCGGGCCGGCTGCTCATCTACGACGCCCTCGGCATGACCTTCACCGAGCTCAAGGTGCGCCGCGACCCCGACTGCCCGTCATGCGGTCCCAATGCCGACCTGCAGCTTCGCGATTACGAAGCCTGGTGCGCGGGCGTGGGCAGCCACGACCACGCAGGGGCCAGCGCATGAGCACCGTCAAGATTCCACCGGTGCTGCGTCAGGCTGCGGGCGGCGAGCGCACGGTCGAGGCCAAGGGTACGAATGTGGGCGAGGTGCTCTCCGCACTCTGCGAGGCACACCCGGCGATCGGCAAGCAGATCCTCACGTCAGATGGCGAGCTGCACAAGTTCGTCAACGTGTACGTGAACGACGAGGACGCACGGCTGATGCAGTGGACCGACACCCCCGTGGGTGACGACGACACGCTGCTCATCCTCCCCGCCATGGCCGGCGGCCAGTAATGAGCCGGACCGGGCTCGAGGCACCGCCTCTGGTGGTATCTCCGGACATCGTGGCCACCATCGGCGAGACGCCCTTGGTGGATGTGTCGGGCCTGTCGCCCAACCCCGAGGTGCGGATCCTCGCCAAGATGGAGTGCGACAACCCCACCGGTTCGATCAAGGACCGTACGGCCAAGAGCCTGCTGGACGATGCCGAGGCGCGCGGGGTGCTGAAGCCGGGCGACACCATCATGGAACCCACCTCCGGCAATACCGGGATCTCGCTGGCCATGATCTCCCGGGTTCGTGGCTACAAGCTCATCGCCGTGATGCCCGACAACGTCACCGAGGAACGCCGCAGGCTGCTCGAGATCTACGGCGCCGAGATCGTGGACAGCCCGGGGGAGACCGGCAGCAACGGCTCGGTGGAGATGGCCAAGGAACTGTCGGCAAAGGAGGGCATCCCGATGCTCTTCCAGTACGGCAACCCGGCCAACCCGCGCGCCCACTACGAGGGCACCGCCGCCGAGATCATCCGCGACTGCCCCGAGATCGATGTGTTCGTCGCGGGCCTCGGCACCGGTGGCACGCTCATGGGCTGCGCAAAGCGGTTCAAGGAGCACCGCGCCGACATTCAGATCGTCGCCTGCGAGCCGCTGCAGGGCGACCCGGTGTCCGGCCTTCGCAGCCTCGACGATGGCTTCATCCCGCCCATCCTCGACATCACGCAGCTCGATCGCAAACTGCTGGTGGAGAATATGGATGCCATCGTCATGACCCGGCGCCTGGCCAGCGAGCAGGGCATCTTCGCAGGGGTATCCAGTGGTGCAGTGATGCACACCTGCGCACGCGTGGCATCCACGATGGAGCGCGGCACCATCGTGGGCATCATCTGCGACAGCGGCTGGAAGTACCTGTCGGCCGGCATCTGGACCGGCGACCTCGACGTTGTTGAGGAGACCCTCGACAACGGCGTGTTCTGGTAGCCCGAGGCCGTTCGTGAAGCTGTCACCCGGCCTTGCCGAGACGATCATCGTGCACGCCCGGGAGGAGTTCCCCAACGAGTGCTGCGGCCTCGTCGCGGGCAGGGACGGCGTGGCCACGCGTGTACTGCCGGCCATCAATACCGAGGGCACGCCCTTCATGTATGTGATGGACCCGCGCGAGCAGATGGACCTGATGGAGCAGATCGAGGATTCCGGCGAGGATCTGCTGGCCATCTACCACTCGCACACCCGGTCGGCGGCCTACCCGTCAAAGACCGATGTGGAACTGGCGTTCTTCGCCGAGCCGCTCTACGTGATCGTGTCGCTTCAGGACGAGAACACCCCCGTCATCCGCGCATTCCACCTGGAGCGTTCGGCGGCCGAGGGCGAGCAGATCACCGAGGAGCCGGTCGACATCAGCTGACCGCCGCTGGCGCGCGCCTCAGCGCGAGGCTTTCTCCTGCCGCAGCGTCTCATCCCAGGTCAGTCCCTGCATTGACGGGGGGATGGCCATCGTTCCTGCCAGCGCGATGAAGTCGCGGGTCAGTTCGGAGGAGGGTTCCTTCTCTGGCGAGACATGAATGTTCGTTTCGGAATTCATTGCGCCCACTCCTGTGAATGCGCCAACGTGCGCATGGCCCATGGCCTGGCGGGAAGTTATCTGATAATCAGATACGTATGGAAAAGCTCACAGCAACCGCGGCCGCACGTTCATTTGCCGACATGCTTGATGCCGTCGAAGCCCGCGGGGAGTCATTCACGATCATGCGCCGAGGCAGACCGGTCGCGATCGTCTCGCCGCCGACCTCTGGCCGCTCGACGAGTGCACTGCTCGAGTGGCTCGACCGCAACCCACCAGACGTCGACTGGGCCGATGACCTGGTGGCGCTTCGGGGCACGCTGCCGGCACCGGATTCCATATGGCCCGACTGATATTTGACTCGAGTGTGCTTGTGGCAGGGCACCGCGGCGAGGGGCTGTCCGGCCTGGTCGCCGAGCACGAGGAGGACGTCGCCATTGCCGCCGTTACTGTGGCCGAGCTCCGCTTGGGCGCACACCGGGGTCACGCCACGCGTGCCGAGCAGCGTGGGCGTTGGCTGGATGGCTTGCTCACGTTCCTCGATGTGGAGCCGTATGACCTGCGGGTGGCAGAGGTGCATGCGCGCCTGCTGGCGCAGATGGCGGATGCCGGCGCGCCCAAAGGAGCCCACGACCTCATGATCGCGGCCACGGCCATTGCAACCGATCGGGTGCTCGTGACCTTCGATCATCGCAGCGTCGACGGCATCGCCGGACTTCGGGTGCGAACGGCCCCGGTGCGGTGACACGGTGCCCCGCTTGCATTGAGCCCGTGTGTCGCGGTGTGGCGGACGGCGGCCCAGACGGCCGCCTATTGGGTGCTGATCACGACCACGGGGATCTGCCGCCCGGCCTTCGCTGACGCGTCCTCGTAACCCGGTGAGATCGCAGTCATACGCGCCCACAGGCGCTCCCTCTCGGCGGGGCCAGTCACGCGTGCCGCACCGGGCATCACCTCGGGACCCACCTGCACGACCACCTCGGGATCGGCTGCGAGATTCACGAACCAGTCCGGATCTTTGGGGGCACCGTTGAACGAGGCCACCACGATGTAATCGTCGCCATCCCGCCCGAACACCAGCGGCGTGCGACGCACCGTTCCGCTGCGTTGCCCCCGGGTGGTGAGAAGGAGCACTGGCACCCCTGTGGCAAATTCCCCGCCATCCGCCCCGCCCGACTCAACATACCGGCGCACATGGTCGGCAGCCCATTCGTTGCCGGGGTCAACCGGCGTCTCGTCAATCAGTTTCATGCCACGCATCCGGTCACTTGCGTGTCAGGGCGAATGCGGGGTGCAGCCCATGTTTGAGCGGTGACGCGCCGGGGTGCGCCTGATCAGTCGAAGGCGTTGCCCGTTCGCCAGATGACTCCCGCCTCGCGGTGGCGGTCAGCTGCCCTCGGCAAGCGTCACCTCACGCAGGCGTCCGGTCTCCACCTCGTACACGAATCCGCGCACGTTGTCCTTGTGCGGGATGAACGGGCTGGTGTGGATACGGCGCATCGACTGTCGCAGGTCGTCGTCGAGATCGTCAAACGTCTCCACCGCCCAGGTGGGGCGCATGCCGGTCTCGGCATGCAGATCGTCGAGCAGGTCGTCGTCCTTGAAGCGCAGCATTCCGCAGTCGGTGTGATGAATGAGGACGATCTCCCGGGTGCCGAGGAACCGCTGGGAGATCACAAGTGAGCGCAGCATGTCGTCGGTGACGGTGCCGCCGGCGTTTCTCATGTAGTGCGCTTCACCGGGTCCGAGGCCCAGCAGGCTCTGCGGGTCGAGGCGGGAGTCCTGGCAGGCCACCACGGCCAGACGCAGCGTCGGTTGTACTGCCAACTCGCCGGCGTTGAAGCCCTTGGCCCATTCGTCGGCGTTACCGACAAGACGATCGAT
>CAMCOB010000057.1 GCA_945876305.1 Bifidobacterium breve | reverse complement strand
CGATCGCGGTGGGCAATGGGGTGGACAGCCTCATCAAAATCCTGTGCATGGCCCTGCTTGACCCGGGTGACGAGTTGGCCATGTGCTGGCCGTCGTTCATCTCGCACCGTCAGGGCACGATGATGCAGGGGGCCACCTGGGTGCCTGCGCCGTTGCGCGCCGATGGTGCGTACGACCTCGATGCCCTGCTGGCTGCCGTGACACCTGCCACGAAGATGGCGGTTGTGGTGAGCCCCAACAACCCCACGGGCGGCGTGGTGGATGCCGGGGATCTGGCGGCGTTCCTCGATGTGCTGCCGGGACATGTGCTGCCGGTGCTCGATGAGGCCTACTTCGAGTACCTGCCCGCCGGTGCACATGATGGCGTGGCGATGCTGCGGGGTGGTCGCCCGGTGGTGGTGATGCGCACCTTCAGCAAGGCATATGGCCTGGCGGGAATGCGGGTGGGATGGATGGCAGGCCCGCCGGATCTCATCTCGGCCCTCACGCCTGTGCGCAATGCCTTTGACGTAAACGCACTCGCCCAGGCCGCTGCGGTGGCGTCGTTGGCCGATGCGGCCGAGCATCTGCCGCCGCGTATGGAGATGGCCCGCACGGAACGGGCCCGCATGGACGCCGGACTGCGGGCGCTGGGCCTTGACCCCCTGCCGTCGCAGGCCAACTTTCTGTTTATGGAGGTTGGGGTGGATCGCGCGCGGGCGCTGGACGCCGCGCTTACCGCCCGGGGCGTGATCGTGCGCCCGGCCGGGGCATTTGGCGCCCCCGGGGCACTTCGCATTTCGGTTGGCACACCCGACCAGACCGATCGCCTGCTGGCCGCCATGGCCGAGGCGCTGGCGGAGATCGCGTGAACCCCGAGGAGGTCATTGCGGGCGTACGCGCCGGCACGCGCCGTGCCATCGGCCGCGCTATCTCACTGGCCGAGTCACTCGGGCCGGATGGCCGTGCGGTCATGGCGGCACTGCACCCGGTCACCGGCCGGGCGATGCGCATCGGAATTACCGGATCGCCGGGCGCCGGCAAGAGCACGCTTGCGGCCGCGCTTGTACGCCACCTTCGCCATATCGGAATGACGGTGGCCATCGTGAGCGTTGACCCCACCAGCCCGTTCACCCACGGCGCGGTGCTGGGTGACCGCATCCGCCTGGTAGATCACTTTCTGGACGACGGCGTGTTCATCAGGTCGATGGCCACGCGGGGGCACCTGGGTGGCCTATCGGAGGCCACTGGCGATGCCGTCGAAATTCTCGACGCCGCCGGATACGACGTGGTGATCATCGAAACCGTGGGATCCGGGCAGAACGAGATCGAAGTGCAGGCGTTGGCCGAGACCGTGGTGCTGGTGCTCATCCCCGGAAGCGGCGACGCGATTCAGGCAATCAAGGCCGGCGTCATGGAGATCCCCGACGTCATCGTCATCAACAAGGCCGACCGTCCCGGCGCCGACATCCTGGCCGGCGAGATCGAGACAGCGCTGTCGCTGGTGCCATCAGATGATTGGCGACCGCCGGTGCTCATGACCCAGGCGATTGACGGCAATGGTATTGCCGAAATGTGGGAGGGCATCGAATCGCACCGAGCCGCGCTGGCTGAGGGCGACGCGCTGGCCGACCGCCGCCGCGACGGCATGCGCCGCAGATTGCGCGCCCTCGCGATGGAGCGCATGGCCCGCGAAATGGATGCCCGAATCGACGACGCGGCCCTCGATTCACTGGTGACGCGGGTGGTGGCCCGCGAGCTCGATCCGTCCGCCGCCGCTGACACCATGACGGCCCACGACCGCCCGAGGGAGAACGCATGAGCAACAACGATCAAAGGTCGCCCTCACGGGACGGCGGCGGCACGAATCCGAGGATGATCGCGGCGATTGTGGCCGCGGTGCTGTTTGTGTGGTTCATCATCGCCAACTCGCAGGAGGTCGATGTGACCTGGTGGGTGTTCGACACCCAGACCAGCCTCATCGTGGTCATCCTGCTGTCGGCGCTCCTTGGTGCCGGCATCACGTTCTTCTTAATGCGCCGCCACAACCGCCGCGACCAGCCGTAGCGCCGCCGGGCCCTATCGGCCCACCACGTGAACGTCGCCGGCTGATGCGCTGGCGGTGATCGACCGTGGGGCGGAGTCGTCGCGGGTGATTCCCTCGATGCTCACGCTGCCCGCGCCCGCGCTGGCATCAACGCGATAGGCGCCTTTCGGTACGTCGACATCAACATCGCCAGCCGACGTGGTGGCCTGCACGCGGGTGGGCGCGGTGGTGGCCTCCACCCGCACGTCACCCGCGGTGCTCGAAGCGGTGATCGTTGCTGCCCGTGACCTGATCACCGCCACACCACCGGCAGTACTGCTGGCTGTCACGGTGCCGGATGTCCCGGTGACCATCACCGACCCGGCGGTGCTCCGCACATTCACCATCGCGCCGGCGGGCGCCATCACGTCGAAATCGGCGGAGCAGCCGCTGATGACACCAAGCAGTGGACAGTTGGCGGTCATGGTCACCTTGCCGCCGGATGCCGTGGTGGTGACGTCGGGTCCCCAGAATGCGTAGCCACGGGTGATGCGCGCAGTCAGCGCCGAATCCACACCGCCATCCACGCTGATGCCACCGGTGTCCACATTTATGGCGACGTCAGTCACCGGCGCAGGCGCACTGAACAGGTCAACGATCTCGGTACGGGCAACGGTGCGCATGAGCAGGATGGCCGCTCCCGCAGCCACCGCCATCAGCAGGATGAGCGTGAAGAGGCGCTTCACCTGAGGCGTGCCACACGCTCGGCCACGTCGGCGGCAAGGCGCACGCCAAACCCGGTGGCATGGTCGCCGTTCATGGCCGTGCCCGCCACATCTACATGGCACCAGGGCTTGCCCTCAGTGAAGTCGCGCAGGAAGCGCGCGGCGTACACGGCACCCGCCTGGCGCTTCTTCGCCGAGTTGGACAGGTCGGCCACCGCGCTTTTGACCAGTGGGTCGTATCCGGGGTGCAGCGGCATGGGCCAGCACAGGTCACCGGTGTCGTCACCGGCATCTCTCACCAATTGCGTGAATGCGGGGTCGCTGCCAAACAGCCCGGCGTACACGTCGCCGATTGCCACCACGATGGCGCCCGTGAGAGTGGCCATGTCCATCATGCGCGTGGCGCCCTTGCGCGATGCGTACGTGAGGGCGTCGGCCAGGATGAGGCGGCCCTCGGCGTCGGTGTTGGTCACCTCGATGGTCTTGCCATTCATCGCGGTAAACACATCACCGGGCTTCATTGCCGTGCTGCTCGGCATGTTCTCGGTGGTGGGCACCACCGCAAGCACCTCGCCGGGCACCTGCATCTCGGCGATCAGGCCCATGGCGGCGATGACCGCCGCACCACCGGCCATGTCCATCTTCATCTCCTCCATGCCTGCCGACGGCTTGATGGAGATTCCGCCGGTGTCGAACGTGACGCCCTTGCCCACGAGGCCGAGGACCTCCTTGCCCTTCTTCACACCCTTCGACGGGCGATAGCGCATCACGATCATGGCGGCGGGTTCGGCAGACCCCTGCGCCACAGCCATGAGCGCTCCAGCCTTGAGGCGCGTCAGCTCGCGCGGCCCCAGTACCTCGATTGAGAGGTTGCGCGAGCCTGCGGCCACCTTCTCGGCGCGCGCGGCCAGCATTCTTGGTGTCATGTGGTTGGCGGGGGTTTCCGACAACTCGCGCGCAAGCCCGATGGCCTCGGCGGTGGCCTGCACCCGCAGGACGTCGGCGGGCTTGAGGGATCCGGCCACCACGATCTGCGATGGGCGTCCCTGCGATGCGTCGCGCTTGCCCGAGCGGAATGCATCGAGTCGCCACGCGCCGGTGGCAAGACCCTCGGCCATGGCACGCAGGTCGCCGGCATCAACGTCGTCACCGGCCACAAGCGCGGCCTTGGCGGCACCCAGGTCGCGCGCGGCCCGGGCGGCGGCGGCACCGGCCGAGGCCCATGCCGCGCGGTCGGGATCGGCACCCACACCCACCAGCAGCACGCGCGCGGCGGGGATGTCTCCACGCGTATGCAGCACGCGCACTTGTCCGGCCTTGCCGGTGACCTCGCCATCCTTGATGACCGACGACACGAGCCCCCCGAGTGCTGCGTCGACCGCGGCCAGCGGGCCGGTTGGCGTTCCCGGGGGGTCGGCCACCGCGATCACCACCACGTCGGCGCGGATGCGGGTTGGGTCGGCGGTGCGGCTCTTGGTGACGTCCATCGGGTGGTATCCGTTCGGGTCGGGTGATCAGGAGCAACGGCATTCAACACCCACCGCCGCCTGTGCGGGAATGGTGCCACTCCCCGCATCGGTCGTTGCCCCGGCTTTGCATGTGCAGTGGTCGAACCAGCCGACCGAGGTCGCCAGCGCGGCTGGCGTGCCCGCAGAGGAGGTATCCTTGGCGCCTATGGGACGTCCGATTCGCATTGTTATCGCCAAGCCCGGCCTCGACGGCCACGACCGCGGAGCCAAGATCGTGGCCCGTTCGCTTCGTGACGCCGGCATGGAAGTGATCTACACGGGCCTGCACCAGACGGCCGAGCAGGTGGTGGCCACTGTTGTGCAGGAGGACGCCGACGCGGTGGGCCTCTCAATTCTTTCCGGCGCGCACATGACGCTGGTACCGCGGGTAATGGATCTGCTCGCTGCCGAGGGTGCCGACGACGTGCTGGTGATCGTTGGCGGCACCATCCCCAGCGACGACGCCGACGAGCTTCGCGCCCTCGGCGTCGCTGCGGTGTACACCCCGGGCGCCCCGGTGGACGAGATGGTCTCGTTCCTCGAGGGCCGGGTCGCCGCCTAGCGTGGGCATTTCGTTTGAGCGCCGCGCGGCCGTGCAGTTTGTGGTGCTCGACCGGCAGGAGGCGCTCAACGCGCTGTCGCCGCAGATGATCGAGGAATTGGTGGTGGCACTGGATGCCGCGGCCAACGACCCCCAGGTGCGTGCCATCGTCATTACCGGTGCGGGCCGTGCGTTCTCTGCGGGCGCTGACATTGCCGTGATGGCCGATCTCGACGTGGCAGGCGCCCGCGCGTTTGCCGAAGCGGGCCACGGCCTGTGTAACGCCATCGCAGCCTGTCCGGTACCGGTCATCGCCGCCATCAATGGATTCGCATTGGGCGGCGGCTGCGAGGTGTCATTGGCCTGCGATATCCGTATCGCGTCTGACGCCGCGCGGATCGCGCTGCCCGAGGTGTCACTGGGCATCGCTCCCGGTTGGGGTGGTACGCAGCGGCTGGCCCGCGTGGTGGGGGAGGGCTTTGCCAAGCAGATGATCTTGACCGCGCGCATGGTCTCGGCCGACGAGGCCCTTGCCCACGGCCTGGTGACAGCAGTTCATGCGCCCGACGACCTGCTCGACGCCGCTGCGGCGATTGGCGACGAGATCGCCTCGCGCTCGCCATCTGCTGTGGCCCGGGCGAAGGCGCTGGTGAACATGGCGCTGGGTGATCCGGCACCGGGGCTGTCACACGAACTTGAGGAGTTCGCGCAGGCATTTGGCGACCCAGAGCGCCGCGAGGGCATGCAGGCATTTCTGGAGAAGCGTGCGCCGGTGTGGCCCGGGGACTGATCGTTGGGGTGGGCTGCTGCCGGGCTCAATGCGATTGGTTGCCGTAGGGGCGGCGAAATCCCGCGACGCTGGTATGTTCCCCCGCGCCCCGGAGCGGAACGCGTCCGCTCGCGAGCGAGGTCCTCTTCGAGGGGTCTGATCGCCGGGGATGAGTCCACTCCCAGGAGCCAGCCTTCGTGAAGATCGCCGTCTGCGTCAAAGAGGTGCCGGACACCACCGCTGAGAAGCGGATCGACCCGAGCACCTTTCGCCTCGTCCGTACTGAGGGCGACCGCATGCTCAACGAGTTTGACAAGTATGCAGTTGAAGAGGCCATCCGCCTGAAGGAGGCCGGTACTGCCGACGAGGTCATTCTCGTCTCGCTCGGCCCCGAGAAGGCCGTTGAGTCGCTGCGCCAGGCACTTGCCATGGGCGCCGACCGCCTTGTGCTGGTGAGCGACCCCGCCGCCGCGGGCTCCGACTACCTCGGCACCGCCCGCGCGCTGGCCAAGGCCATCGACGAGACGGGCGCCGAGTTGGTGCTGCTGGGCGCCGAGGCCACCGACGCCCGGTCGGGCGTGCTCACGGCCACCCTCGGTGAGATCAGCGGCCGCACCTGGGTGACCTCGGCCAACTCGATCGCCGTCAACGGATCGTCAATCACCATCGAGCGCCAGAGCGACGATGGCGTCGCCACCGTGGAGGCCCCGTTGCCAGCCGTGGTGTCTGTGACCAAGGCAATCAACGAGCCGCGCTACCCGTCGCTCAAGGGCATCATGGGTGCCAAGAAGAAGCCGCAGGAGGTCAAGTCGCTTGGCGACATCGGCCTGGCTGCATCAGACGTCGGCGAGGCCGGCGCCAAGACCAAGGTCGTGGGCGTCGAGACGCCCCCGGCACGCACCGCAGGTGTGGTGGTCACGGACGAGGGCAATGGTGCCCAGCAGATCCTCGACTTCCTCATCGATAAGAAGCTCATCTAAACCCGACTCGGACCGAAAGGACCTCTCCACATGTCAGGCATCCTCGTCGTCGCCGAGCCCCAGGGCACCGGCACACGTCGCGTCAGTCTCGAGATTCTCTCGAAGGCGCGTGAACTGAAGGACTCCATCGGCGGCCCGCTTACGGCCGTCATCGCAGGATCGGGCGTCGCTGACGCCGCGGCCGTCCTCGGCGCCCATGGCGCTGAGAAGGTATTCGTTGCCGATCACGAGGCGTTGGGCACTGGCCTGGCCGCCCCGCACGTCGACGTCATCGCCACGCTCCACGCCGAGAACGACTTCTCGACCATCCTGTTTGGCGGCACCTCGCTCGGTCGCGACACCGCAGCCGCATTGGCCGCCCGCCTCGGCGCCGGTCTGAACAGCGACTCCATCGACCTCGTCGCCAGCGGCAGCACCCTCAGCGCTGTGCGCCCGGCGTTCGGTGGCCAGAACCTGGTCAGCTCCCAGTGGGTGAATGGCCCGCAGATCGCGCTTGTGCGTCCGAACTCATTCGCGGCGTCTGAGAGCGGTGGCACAGCGGAGGTCGTCGCCGTGACGCTGGATATCTCCGACGCGTCGCTGGCCGCCAAGGTGACCGGCCGCAAGCCTGCCGAAGCCGGCAAGGTGAGCCTCGAGGAGGCCAGCATGATCGTCTCCGGCGGTCGCGGTCTCGGTGCTCCCGAGAACTTCGCGGTTGTCGAGGCTCTGGCAAGCGCCCTCGGCGCTGCCGTTGGTGCCTCGCGCGCGGCCGTGGACGCCGGTTGGTACCCCCACCCCAACCAGGTGGGCCAGACCGGCAAGACCGTCTCTCCCAACCTGTACATCGCCTGCGGTATCTCGGGCGCGGTGCAGCACAAGGTGGGAATGCAGACGTCCGACGTGATCATCGCGATCAACAAGGACCCGGACGCCCCCATCTTCCAGTTCGCCGACTTCGGCCTGGTGGGCGACCTCTTTGAGATCCTCCCCAAGCTCACTGAGCTGGTGAACGCGCGCAAGGGCTGAACAATGGAATGACCGCGCGGTCGGGGCCCGGCCCCGGCCGCGCTATCATGCCGCCTCCGTGGCACCGACCGGGCCACGCACAGAACGAGCATCGAGAGGGAACGTGAAGACCGAGATCCACCCTGAGTACGTCGTTTCGAAGGTCAGCTGCACCTGCGGCGCAGAGTTCACCACCCGCTCCACCGCGCCGGAGATCCGCGTGGAAGTGTGCTCAATGTGCCACCCGTTCTACACGGGCAAGCAGAAGCTCATGGATACCGGTGGCCGCGTGGAGCGCTTCAACCGCAAGCGCCAGCAGGCACAGCCTTAGTCGCCGCGGGCGCGCATGACGCGCCCGCTCCCCTGTGGGTGCTGACATGAGCGGTGGAGTCGCGGGCCTGGTGGCCCAGGTAGAGCGCACGCGTGCGGAGTTGTCGCAGGCCCTCTCGGACCC
>CAMCOB010000056.1 GCA_945876305.1 Bifidobacterium breve | reverse complement strand
GCTGCCCGAGGGCGTGGGAGTGGTGCGCTTTGGCGATGAGCCGGCCATCGACCTCGACCTCGGCGACCTCAAGGCCTGGGAGCGACGCAACATGGCCGCCGCCGTGGCCGTGGCCACCGCGCTCGGTACCCCGCCTGCGGCTGGTACCCCGGTGCGCCTTATGCGCTCAGCCATGCGGGGTATCGAGTACCCGCTGCCGGGCGGCGGCGTGCTCATCGAGGATTGCTACAACGCCAACCCTCCGGCGATGGCCGCCGCACTGGCCGACCTGTGCCGGCGTGAGGGTCGCCACGTGGCCGTGATGGCCGACATGCTGGAACTCGGACCCGATGAGGCCCGCTTTCACCGCGAGGTGGGCGAGGAGGCCGCCCGCCTGGGCGTTGACCTGGTAATCGCCGTGGGTGCCCGCGCCGCGTCGTACCCGGACGGTGCGAACGGCGTTATGAGCGCCATCTTCGCCACCACCGACGACGCCGTGGCCGGAGTGCCCGCGCTCATTGAGCCCGGCGACGTGGTGCTGGTCAAGGGCTCCCGTGGCATGGCGATGGAGCGCGTGGCGCGCGCCATCCGGGAGCGGGAGGCCTAACCCGTGCCGCGCGTACTGATCGCCGCAATCGGCGCCGTCATGCTCATGCTGTTCCTGGGCCCCAGGTTTATCCGCTGGTTGCGTGACCACGAGGTGGGGCAGTTCATCCGTCCGCAGGGCGAGATCCCCGAGGGGCACGCCGAGAAGCAGGGAACTCCCACGATGGGAGGCCTGCTCATTCTGCTGGCAATGGCCATCCCGTTCCTCATTCTCTCGTCGCGCAGCACTGCCGCTATGACCGTGCTCTTCACCACGCTCGCGTGCGGCACCATCGGCTTTGTGGACGACTGGATGAAGATCGTGAAGAAGCGGTCGCTTGGGCTCTCGGGGCGGTGGAAGATGATCGCCTTGGTGGTGGTGTCCATCGTGCTGTCGGTCGTGGCGGTGCGGGTGGTGGGTATTCCCACCACCATCGACCTGCACATCGTGCGAAGCGCGTCGTTCGAGATCGGGCCGATCGCCTTCGGCATTCTCGTGCTGTTGGTGCTGGCCGGTGCCACCAACGCGGTCAACCTCACCGATGGCCTCGATGGTCTTGCCGCAGGCACCATGGCCATCGCGCTGCTGACCTACATCGGCATGACCTTCGTGGTGACGGGGCAGCGCGACATGGCCATCTTCGCGGCCACACTCATGGGCGCGTGCGTGGGGTTCCTGTGGTTCAACTCATACCCCGCGTCGGTGTTTATGGGCGATACCGGGTCATTCGCACTGGGTGGCGCCATTGCTGCGCTCGCCGTGATGACCAAGACCGAGTTCCTGCTCATCTTCGTCGGCGGCGTATTTGTGATCGAGGCACTTTCGGTGCTCGTCCAGGTACTGGTGTTCAAGCGCACGCGCCGCCGGGTGTTTCTCATGGCGCCGGTACACCATCACTTCGAGATGGCCGGGTGGAGCGAAACCAAGATCATCGTGCGGTTCTGGCTCATTGCGCTCATGTTCGCGGCGATCGGCTTCACGCTCTTCTTCCGCACGCTGCCCACATGAGCCCGGCGCTCCCTGCACCCGGCCGTGCGCTGGTGGTGGGCCTCGGCAGGTCCGGCCGGGCATCTGCGTTGCTCCTCGCTGCCCAGGGGTGGCAGGTAGTGGGCGTGGACCGCCTGCAGGTTGATGGCACCGAGCTGCAGGCGGCGGGTATCGAGGTGCGAAGCCCGTGGAACGACGCCGTGGAGGCCGATCTGGTTGTGCGAAGCCCGGGGGTGCCCCGCGAGGCGCCCCCGCTCGCCGCGGCGTATGCGGCCGGCACTCCAGTGTGGAGCGAGATCGAGCTGGCGTCGCGCGTACTACCCAATCCACTCATGGGAATCACCGGGACCAACGGCAAGACCACCACCACCGAGCTGCTGGCACACATTCTGCGTTCGGCGGGGCGGGGTGCAGTGGCATGCGGCAACCAGGGCACGCCACTCACTGGCCTCGTGGGGCAGGTGGACGCCGCCGCATGGCTCGTGGTGGAGTGCTCGTCATTTCAACTGGAGGACGTGCCCACCTTTCGGCCCCGGGCAGCCGTGCTGCTCAATGTCACCCCCGACCATCTGGACCGGTACGACGATCTGGCGGCATACGCGGCTGCCAAGCGCAATCTGTTTGCACATCAGCAGCCGGGCGATCTGGCAATCCTGCCGCAGGGCGAAGTATCACCAGGTGCGGCGCCCGCCCGGTGTGTTGTGACCTCTGGGGTACCGGGTGACGACGCCGTGGCGTGGGCGCAGGACGGCCTGCACGTGTCGGGCCTTGGTCGCATCGCGGGCTGGGATGAGATCCCGCTGCGGGGCACACACAATCGCCAGAACGTGATGGCCGCGGCCGCGATGGCGGCTCACGCCGGACTCACGGCCCCGGCGATCGCCGCCGGGCTGGCGTCGTTTGCCGGTGTTCCACATCGTCTTGAAGTGGTGGGGGTGGCTGGCGGTGTCACCTACGTCAACGACTCCAAGGCCACCAACCCGGCCGCCGCCATCGCGGCGCTCGATGCCTACCCCGACCGGGTCATCCTCATCGCCGGCGGCAGCAGCAAGGGCACCCCCTTTGACGATTTGGCAGAGGCCGCGCGCGGGGTGGTTGATACCGCGCATCTGATCGGTGAGACCGCCCCTCAACTTGCCGCTGCGCTGGGAGATTGCGGTGTGACATCGGTGTCGCACCGCAACCTGCAGTCCGCCGTTTCGGCAGCGTCTGCCGGGGCGCGGTCGGGCGACGTGGTGCTGTTGTCGCCTGCCTGTGCATCGTTTGATCAGTTCAGGTCGTACGAACACCGGGGTGATGTGTTTCGCGAGTGCGCACGGGAGTGCGGGGCGAGGTAGGAAGTTGGGTGTGCGGCGGCGAATCTCTTCCTGTGCCGCTCGTATCCGCAGCCCCTCCTCGAACACGCGCCCCTCGCAAGAGGGGTGGCACCGGCACCGATATCGCCCCCGAGGCCATTCTCACCGTCTCGCTGCTTATGCTCATCTGCATCGGCGTGGTGATGGTGTATTCGGCATCAAGTGCCGCAGCGCTGCTCTCAGACGAGAGTCCTCAGGGGTTGCTGGTGCGGCAGGGTATCTATGCAGTTATCGGACTCATCGTGTTCGCTGCGTGTGCCCGGCTGAGCCCGTCGCGTCTCGTGGCGATCGGCAAGCCAGCGATGATCGTGAGCATCGCCGCGCTGGTGGTGGTGTTGATGCCGGGTATCGGAATCATGGCCAACGGATCGCGCCGCTGGATCGGTGCCGGGCCGGTGCAGGTGCAGCCAGCCGAGTTCGCCAAGCTTGCAATCATCCTGTGGCTTGCGGGATACCTGTGTAAGAACGCGGGCAGGCTCGACGAGATGAAGACCATGCGCGTTCCGCTCATCGCGATGATGGCCATGGCTGTGCTCATCGTCGTGGAGCCCGACCTCGGCACGTCCGTCGTTCTTGTGGGTGTGGCGCTTACGATGATCGTCATCGCTGGGGTGCCCGCCCGAATACTGGGGATCATCACCATGGGCGCCGTCGCTCTGGGCGCCCTCGGCATCGCCATCGCGCCCTATCGCCGTGAACGCCTCATGTCGTTCCTCGACCCCTGGGCCGACGCCAAGGATGCCGGATATCAGATCGTGCAGGCCAAGCTCGCCATCGGATCCGGCGGGGTGAGTGGCACGGGGCTCGGAAATGGCCTGCAGAAGGTGTTCTACCTCCCAGAGGCCCATACCGACATGATCATGGCGACGGTGGGTGAGGAGTTGGGCCTCATCGGGTTCCTCGGTGTCATCGCGCTGGTGGGAGCCGTCGTGTGGAGTGGCTACCGTATTGCCCTGTCGGCTCCCGATCAGCGGCAGCGGCTTCTGGCCGGTGGGCTCACATCACTTATCGGTATCCAGGCCATCGTCAATCTGGGCGCCGTGCTCGGCATGCTCCCGGTCACCGGGGTGCCACTTCCATTCATGAGTTACGGGGGGAGCAGCCTCGTCGTCTTCGCAGCAGCATCCGGGATCCTCGTCGGGATCGGCAGGCGCTCACGCGCTAGGCGGTCCAGGAACCTCACCGTCGTCAGGAGCGGAGATGAGCCTGCGCATCGCGATCGCGGCGGGCGGGACGGCCGGGCACATCATGCCGGCGCTCGCGCTCGCTGAGGAGCTCCGCTCCCGCGGCAATGAGGTGAGTTTCATCGGGGTCGGCGCACGTGCGGGCTCCGGAATCCCTGCAGAGCACGGCTACGCCGAGGATCACGTGCCACTGCGCGGATTCGACCGTCGCCTGTCGCTGCGCAACATCGGTGCGGTGGTGCAGGCCGCGCTGGCCGTGCCGCGCATGATGGGCGTGTTGCGTCGTCGCCGGATCGACGTGGTGGTGGGTGGCGGTGGGTACATGGCAGGGCCGGCCGCAATCGCCGGCAGGGTGACCCGGCGTCGGGTGGTGCTGATGGAGGCCGATTCCCGTCTGGGCCTTGCCAACCGTCTTGCCGCGCCGTTCGCCAGGCGTGTGGCACTGGCATTCCCCATCGCCGGTCGGATGGGCCGCAAGTACGTCGTGACCGGGCGCCCGGTGAGCCGTGTGGTGCGCGACGCCACGCGCGCTGAGGGTCGCCGCACGCTGGGGCTCGACCCCACCGGCACGTGCGTGCTGGTGGCGGGTGGCAGCCAGGGGGCACAGTCCATCAACGAGGCCGCACTCGGTGCCTTCTGCCCCAACCCGCCATTTGATGTGGTGCACGTGGCCGGTGAGCGCAACGAGGCCGCAGTGCGTGCCCAGGTCGATTCCGCTGGCTGCGGCCCTCGCTACCACGTGTTCGGGTTCCTCTCCGACTTCCCGGCGGCGGTGGCAGCCGCCGACCTTGTGATCTCGCGCTCGGGGGGGTCGGTGTTTGAGCTCGCGGCCATCGGGCGGCCATCCATCCTTGTGCCCTACCCGCATGCCACTGCTGATCACCAGACGGGCAATGCCCAGTGGCTGGCCGATGCCGGCGCGGCAATTGTGCTGCGCGACGACGAGTGCACGGCCGACCGGCTGAAGGAGATCGTGGGCGCGCTGCTGATTGATCGGCATCGCCTGGAGGCCATGGGCGAGGCCGCCCGCCGCGCCGCGCGCCCCGATGCGGCCGAGCGCATCGCCGACATGGTCGAGGCGGCGGCCCGCAGGTGAGCACGCAATCAATCCATCTTGTGGGCGCCGGTGGCGCCGGAATGAGCGCCCTGGGCCTGTTGGCGCTGCGCAAGGGGTGGGCGGTGTCGGGTACCGACCGCGAGGACGGACCAGCCCTCGCGGCGCTCCGGGCTGCGGGCGCCGACGTGCACGTGGGGCATTCGGCCGATGCCATTCCGGCCAAGGTTGACGTGGTGGTGCTGTCCACTGCGATCCCCGCCACCAACCCCGAGGTGGTGGCGGCGGGCGAGCGGGGCCTCGCGGTCATCCACCGTTCCGATCTGCTGGCCATGCTCATGGATGGTCACCGCGGACTTGCCGTGGCCGGGGCGCATGGCAAGTCCACCACCACTGCGATGCTCTCGCTCGCCCTGGGTGGCGCCACCCTGTGCGTGGGCGCCGAGGTGCCGTGGGGCGACGGCACCGGTGCGGCATGGGGTGACGGCCCGTGGTTTTGCGCCGAGGCCGACGAAAGCGACCGGTCACTGCTTCGCCTGCCGGCCGAGGCAGCCATTCTTCTCAACGTGGACCACGACCACCACTCCACCTACGCCTCCATCGACGAGGTGGAGGACGTATTTCGGCAGTTTATTGCTGCGCTTCCAGCCAACGGCCTGTTGGTGGTGGGGCCCGACCCCCGGGCGCAGAGTGTGGCCGAAGGTGCGCCATGTGCGGTACGTGTGGTGGGCGACGCGGATGGCGCATGGGCGCACGTGCACGACCACACACTGGTGCTTGCAACCGGCGACCGTGTGGCGCTCGACCTGGCCGCGCCGGGCGCCCACAACCGCGAGAACGCCGCCTGTGCCATTGCATTGGCCGACTGGTGCGGCGTACCGCCTGCGCTCGCTGCCGCGCGCATTGCGCCGTTTGCAGGCGTGGGGCGACGATTTGAGGACATAGGCACCGCGGGTGGGGTCCGCGTGGTTGACGACTACGCCCACCATCCCGTGGAGGTGGTGGCAACGCTGGCCGCGGCCCGCAGCGTGCACGACGGCCGCATCGTGGCGGTGTTCCAGCCCCACCTGTTCTCGCGCACCCATGCGCTCGCAGTTGAGTTCGGCGAGGCCCTGTCGTCGGCCGACATCGTGGTGGTCACCGACATCTACGCGGCCCGCGAGGCCCCGGTGCCCGGAGTGGACGGCACGCTGGTGATGTCATCGATCTCGGGGCCCGACGAGATGATGTTCGTTCCGCTACTGGCCGACGTGCCATCCGTGATCGTGCCCGATCTGCGCCCCGGCGATCTGGTCATCACCATGGGTGCTGGCGACATCACCACGCTTGGCCCGCGCATTCTCGAGGCCCTCGGTGGCTGAGACCACCGCGGGCATACGCGAACAGGTGCCACTCGCCCCGTTCACCAGTATCCGGGTGGGCGGCACCGCCGACGCGCTGGCCATCTGCACCTCGTTCGCGGGTGTGACCGAGGCGCTGGCCTGGGCGGCTGGTCGCGATGCACCGGTGGCCGTGGTGGGCAAGGGGTCCAACCTCATCGTGGATGACGCGGGATTCCGGGGGCTGGTCATTCGCCTTGCCGGTCGGCTGTCGTCCATCTCGGTGCGTGGTGCCGACACGCTGTGGTGCGGGGGTGGCGCATCGCTCCCCCGGGCCGTGCAGCGCGCCGCCGCCGCGGGGCTCACCGGTTTGGAGTTCGGCGCGAGCATTCCCGGTACCGCGGGCGGTGCGGTGGCCATGAACGCGGGGGCCTACGCGTCGGATCTCTCGCAGGTGCTCGACTGGGCCGTGGTGTGCGACGCATCTGGACCGCGCAAGGTGGGCCGTGACGAGCTGGCCATGGGGTACCGCACCACATCGGTGACGGGTGATCAGGTCGTGGCCGCCGTGGGCTTTCGTCTGGCACCGGGCGATCCGGCCACCATCACACAGACCCTCGACGGCTTTCGCGCGCACCGCCGCAGCACCCAGCCCCAGGGGGTGCGAACCTTCGGCAGCGTGTTCACCAACCCGCCGGGCGAATCGTCGGGGCGGCTCATTGAGGCCGCTGGGCTCAAGGGTTTCGTCATCGGTGGCGCCCGGGTATCTCCGGTGCACGCCAACTTCATTGAGGCCGCACCGGGGTGCAGTGCCGCTGACGTCATCGCCGTGATGGACGAGTGCCGCCGCACTGTGCGAGATGCCGGGGGCCCCGTGCTGCATGCCGAGGTGCGCTACCTGCACCCCGAATGGGGCATCGGCCCCCCGCCCCTGCAAGAGATTTCATGAAGATGCCGTCGCTTCCCCGCCGCCGGGCCTCGCCGCCGAGCGGGTCGCGACCCCGCACCGGCCAGCGTCCGCCGCGTCGTTCCTCCAACCCGGAGGCCCGCGCCCGCGTGCTGCGTATCGCCGCGTACGTGTCGGTGGTCACCGTGGCGTCGGTGCTGCTCATTCTGTGGACCATCAGCGGTCCGGTGTTCGGTATCTCCAACGTAACTGTGAAGGGCTACACCGGCGATTATCGGGCCGAGGTGCAGCAGTCGGCCGAGCTGGTGGCGGGCACCGGGTCGATGGTGCGCCTGCCATCCGGCGATATGCGTACTGCGCTCACCAGATTTCCCGGAGTGCTTGACACCGATATCGAGCGTGACTGGCCGTGGTCGATCACCGTGCGGGTGACCATGGGTGCTCCCATCGCGATCTTGTCAGTGAAGGGCGGCGGCCGATATCTCATCTCTCCGTCGGGGCAGGTGATGGGCAAGGCCGGTACCCGTGCCGGGCTGCCGGTGATCACGGTGGCGTCATACCCGCAGAGCGGGGTGCTCACCGCCAATGGCCAGCGTGCGGCCCTGCGATTTATCGGCTGGCTGCCACCGGACATCGCGGGCCGTCTGCGCGA
>CAMCOB010000055.1 GCA_945876305.1 Bifidobacterium breve | reverse complement strand
GGGCGGATAACGTCGGCGACAAGCTGGGCGCGGGCCGCGGCAAAGAGCAGGGCCTCGGCCCAGGGGCTCATGGCATCAGGCCCGAGCACCACATCACGGATGGCCTCACCCAGGGGCGTTCCGCCGGGCTCGCGCACGGCCACCACCTCGTGCCCGCGGTCGCGCAGGGCGTCGGCCAGCATCGATGCCTGTGTGCTCTTGCCCGATCCGTCGACGCCCTCAAGCGAGATGAAGCGCCCGCTCACAGCACGGCTCCAGTGCTCGCGAGCACCACCAGTACGGCGATTATCACGCAGATGGCGATGCCGAATAGTCGCCCTGCCCCGGTCGCAGGGCGAATCTGCGGTGGGGGTGGCATCCCTTCCGAAAGTCGCGCGAGCACCTCGGGCAGGGGCCCGGATCCTGAGGTGGTCATGCGCGTGCCTTGCGCGGGAGGCAGCGGGCCGCCATGCTGCCGCGCGATCGGTGGTCGACGAAGGACATCTCGATGACGCAGCGAGTGATTGCCATAACAGGGCGAGGCTAGCAGTGGCGACCGCCGGATCGGTCATCGTCACAGGCGGAGCAGGATTCATTGGATCCACGCTCGCCGACGCGCTTGTTGCGAGTGGCCGTGAGGTGCACGTGGTCGATAATCTCGCCACTGGCCACCGCGCAAACCTGCCCGAGGGCGCCACCTTTCACGAGGTGGACATCCGCGATTCGGCAGGCGTGGCACGGGTCGCGAGTGAGAGCGGGGCGGTCGCCATCTTTCATATGGCGGCGCAGGCAGATGTGCGAAAAGCCATCGAGGACCCCGCGTTTGACGCGGATGTGAACATCGGCGGCACCCTGTCCGTACTTGAGGCCGCGCGCATCAACGGCGCACGGGTCATGTTTGCGGCCACAGGGGGTGGGGCATACGGCGAGTACGACGGCCTTCCCATTCCTACCCCTGAGACGGCCGATCCCCGGCCCATGTCCCACTATGGACAGAGCAAGCTCAGTGGCGAGGCCTACTGCGCGCTGTACGGACGCCTCTACGGCATTCCGACCGTGCGCCTGCGGCTCGGCAACGTGTACGGCCCGCGCCAGGACCCCCACGGCGAGGCGGGTGTTGTGGCCATCTTCTCGGGCAAGCTCATCGACGGCGAGCCGATGAAGGTGTTCGGCGACGGCCTGCAAACACGTGACTACGTGTACGTCGACGACGTCGTGGACGCTTTCTTGCGCGCCGAGGGCGGGACGCCCGACATCACCCTCAATATCGGAACGGGGCGTGAGGTGTCAGTGCTCGATCTCGTGCGCATTCTCGGCGGGGGCGATGCGGTGCATGCGCCCGCCCGCACCGGTGAGGTACAGCGCAGCGCACTCGATGCCGCCCTTGCCGCGACGGTTCTCGGATGGACCCCCACCGTGCAGGTGGAGGAGGGGCTTCCCCGCACACATACCGCGCTCGCCGCCGCCCGGGGCGTCTAGGCCGGCTCGAACCCACCTCGAGGCACCGGCACCATGCGGGGTGAGCGAACTGGCTCGCCCGCCACGATTCGTGATGGGCCGGTCTCAACCATCCACATCAGCTCGGCACGTGTGCGCCGGAGCACGTGCTCCGATGCAAGCAGGCCAGTCTCAAGCCCCAGGGGGTAGGGCCTATCCCAGTGCGCGCCCGACGCCAGCACGTTGGCCATACCCGCACGAAGCAGCCCGTAGGCAGATCGTTCGGCCCGGGCGCCGTGCCATCCCCCAAACGACGAACAATCCACCTGTATGAGCGCGCCGCGACCGATGGGGTCGCGTAGGCGATCGGGGCTGAGCTGCACCGACTCGCACCGCTCAGGGTGAGCGATGACGATGCCGAGGCCGCGCATCTCAAGGCTCTGCATAAGGGCGGGCAGCGCGATGGGCCAACCGGTGTCGGGCAGGGCGACCAGAAGCCAGCGGCCACCGCGTCCGATCGTGCACTGCACGAGCGATTCGTCGTCGAGCCCCGCGACCGCATCCAGCGAGAGCTCAAGCCCGGGAAGGATGTCGAGGTCGATCCCCTCTTCGCGGACCGCAGCAGCGAGCTCAGTGCGCGCGGCATCTGCCAGGCCGATGAGTGCGGGATCTGGCAAGACCATGGCTGCGGTCGCGACCACAGTGGTGGTGCCGGCCTCCGCAATACCGCGGGCCATGGCCAGCGCCGACTCAAGGTCGGGCGGAGCATCGGGTAGCGCCGGGAGGCCGTGCAGCAGGTGTGCGGAGAGGTCGATCACGGCGGGGGACACTAGCGGGGGTCACGCCATTGTCCGCCCGCGCTAGTGTCCCGGCCCGCGAGGGGCATTAGCTCAGTTGGGAGAGCGCCTGGATCGCACCCAGGAGGTCAGCGGTTCGAATCCGCTATGCTCCATCGAAAGCCCTGCAAATGCGGGTCTTTTGTCGTTTATCGAGCGAAATGCCCCGTGACACATCCGGGCCAATCGGCAGTCCGCCCGGGGTCACCGGTACCGTTCCGGCTCGCACTGGGCCGCGTATGATTCGCCCGAACCCGAAACCTTCAAGGTGACGACACGATCATGAGCACGATCCCCGCAGAGTTCCCGCCCCGGCACCGGCCGTCTCATTACGTGGCCGCCCCGGAAGCCGGGGAAGACGAGTTCATCGAGGTGGGCGTGCTCTTCGTCGGCGCCGGCCCTGCTGGCCTGGCTGGGGCCATTCGCCTGGGTCAGATCATGGCCGAGGACGAAGAGTTGATGGAGGCCCTCGGAGAGGTGCCCATCGCCATCGTCGAGAAGGGCAAGGGGCCCGGCTCGCATCTGCTCTCGGGTTCGGTCATGCGCCCGGGGCCGTTCAAGTCGCTGTTCCCGGATGCCGCGCCCGGCGAAACCCCCGGCATTTACGAGGAGGTCACCAAAGAAGCGGTGTACTTCCTGCGCAAGGACGGCAAGACCAGAATCCCCACGCCGCCCGATCTGAACAACCACGGCAACTGGGTGGTGTCTATCTCCCAGCTCTCGCGCTTCATGGCCGAGAACGCCGAGGAGTACGGCGCGTACATGCTGCCTGAGACCGACGCCCAGAAGCTGCTTGTGGAGAACGGCCGCGTGGTGGGAATCAAGACCGGCGACAAGGGTCGCGGGCGCGATGGCGAAGAGCTCTCCACATTTGAGCCGGGCGTCGAGGTGCGCGCCAAGGTCACGGTTATCTGTGAGGGCACCCAGGGGCATCTCGCAGGCGTGCTGCGCGATCACTTTCAGCTCGATCAGGACACCACGCAGACGTACGAGATCGGCGTCAAGGAGGTGTGGGAGGTCGAGAAGCCACTCGATCGCGTCGTCCACACAATCGGATGGCCCCTCAAGCTCGGGTCGAAGTTCCGTGAGTACGGCGGTTCATGGATGTATCCGATGGGCGGCAACATGGTGTCCATCGGAATGGTGGTCAGCCTTGATGCCGCCGATGCGAACATGTCTGCGCATGACCTGCTGCAGCAGGCGAAGACCAATCCACTGTTCAAGGATGTGCTGGCCGGAGGCCGCCGCGTCGCGTGGGGTGCCAAGACCATTCCGTCTGGCGGCATCTACGGGCTTCCGAGCCGCTTTCACGTGCCGGGAGCCGTGCTGTGCGGCGACTCCGCCGGGTTCGTCAACCTGGCAGCGCTCAAGGGCGTCAGCTACGCGATGCAGTCGGGGATTATCGCCGCCGAGGTCATCGCGACTGCCATCAAGGCCGGTACGGCTGAGAAGATCACGGGCCTCTGGGGCTACGACGAGGCCATCAAGAACTCCGAGGTGTGGAAGGACCTGTGGCGGATCCGCAACTTCCGGCCATCGTTCCAGAAGGGGTTTGTCTACGGCGCCATCGCCAATGGCCTCTCAATGCTCACCCGGGGCAAGCTGCCGAAGAAGGTCAGCCTCACGGCCGACCGCGACGAGCCCGTGTTTATCGGGCCGGATCGCAACTACCCGAAGCCAGATGGCGAGTACATCTTCGACAAGTTGTCGTCGGTGTTCCTCAGCGGCAATAAGACTCGCGATGACCAGCCCAACCACATTCGGGTGCGCACCAATGTGCCGCTCGAGCTTGCGGTGGCCTGGGAGAACATGTGCCCGGCCAAGGTGTATGAGGTCGTCGCCGATAGCGAGAAGGACGGCTTCGTTGACGTGCGGGTGAACAACCCCAACTGCGTGCAGTGCGGCGCCATTACGGCCAAGGGTGGCCAGCTGACGCCGCCCGAGGGCGGAAGCGGCCCGGAGTACACGCTCACCTAGCCATCTCCCGCCCGGCGCAGCCTCACGAGGATGCGCCGGGCGCTGCAGATGGTGGTCAGGCGGGACGCGCCTCTTTGGTGTGGCGGGCGGCGTTTTCCACATAGCGCGCCGCCTGGGCAGCGAGCCCCGCGCGCTCCTCATCGGTGAGCTCCCGGCGCACCTTGGCGGGTATGCCGACCACGAGCACCCCCGACGGGATCTCCATCCCTTCGGGTACGAGCGCATGCGCGCCGATAATGCTCTGGGAGCCGATGCGGGCGCCGTTCAGCACGGTGGCCCCTATGCCGATAAGGCATTCCTCGCCCACGGTGCAGCCGTGCACGGTGGCGCGATGGCCAATGGTCACGCGATCGCCCACTTTGCAGGGCATACCCGGGTCGGCATGCAGCACGGCGCCATCCTGCACATTGGTATCGCAACCCACCCAGATCTCCTCAACGTCACCACGGATGACGGCGGTGGGCCATACCGATGCACGGTCGCCAAGGTGCACCCGGCCAATCACGACGGCGGTGTCATGAATGAACACGTCGGCCCCGATTTCGGGAGCGTCCCTGCCAAGTCCCTGAATCACGCGTCAAACCTCCCGACTTGTGCCAATGGGGCAGGAAATGCCCCCGCTTGGGCGTACGTTGCGATGGTAGGGTTGCCACGTAGGCAATTGCACCCGAATCGC
Source organism: Bifidobacterium breve (assembly GCA_945876305.1). Classification (GTDB taxonomy): domain Bacteria; phylum Actinomycetota; class Thermoleophilia; order Miltoncostaeales; family Miltoncostaeaceae; genus SYFI01. Next base: position 3,317 of record CAMCOB010000055.1, on the reverse strand, counting down.
CGAGGAGCGATCAATGCGTCGAGGGATCACCGTTGCTGCTGCTGTCATTTCGTCCGTAGCCCTGATCGGCATTGGAGCAGGTTGTGGGGGCACGGATTCGTCAGCCGCCAGCACCCCTGCTGACGCGACCACCATCGCCAACTACGCTCCTCAGACCGACTCTGAAGGCAAGACGATTCCGGCTCCCGACGCGGCGCCAACTGCGGACTCCGGCCAGGCGGCTCCGACCGCTCCCGAGGCCGGTACGAGTGACGCGTCGTCCGGCGACGTCGCTGCTGGCAAGACCGTTTTCGAGGCCAACTGTCAGGGTTGCCACCCCGCTGGCGGCACGCAGGCTGGCGTCGGCCCCCAGCTGTCCAACTCGAAGTTGGACGCCGCGCAGATCAAGATGCAGGTAATGAATGGCAAGGGCGCGATGCCCGGCGGACTCGCAACCGGTGCGGATCTCGACAATGTTGTGGCCTACGTCGTCAGTATCGAGCAGTAGCCGGGCATGTAATGGGACTTGAGGTCGCCACCGGGGACCGGGACGACCTCGTTGTGATCACCCTTCGTGGCGAACTCGACATCTACACCGTTCCGGGGTTCCGGCGCGATATCGGCCAGGTTGATCCGGCTGCGGCGCGAATCGTTCTCGATCTGAACGAGGTAACCCTCCTTGACTCGTCCGGACTCGGTGCCATTGTGGCCCTTCGCGCCCGGGCGGCCGAGGGGTCGGGGGGCGTGGCCATCGCCTGCGAGCGCCAACAGGTGCTGCGGGTATTTGACGTCACGGGACTTCGGTCCGCGTTCCCCATCGGCAGGGATGTCGACGCAGCAATCAGAGCGCTGGACGAAACGACACTGGAGACCTGACGCGTGCTTGACCTCCGACTCATCCGCCGTGACCCCGACACCGTGCGCGCCGCACTTGCGCGCCGCGGCGATGCCGGGCGCCTCGACGACGTGCTGGCGCTCGATGAGACGTGCCGAGGGGTTCGGATGTCTGTTGAAGAGATGCGCGCCGAATCCACGCGTATTGCCAAGGGTATTGGTCAGGCGAAGAAGGCCGGCACGGCCGTTGACCCCGCCCAGGAGGCCGAGGCGAGACGCCTGCGTGACGAGACCACAGCCCAAGAGGAAGTACTGCGGACGGCGGAAGCCGACCGTGATGCCCTTCTGCTGCAGCTGCCGAACCTCGCTGAGGCAGAGGCCCCCGACGGCGGTGAGGACGACGCACTCGAACTGCGCAGGGTGGGGGAGATCCCATCGTTCCCGGATGGGGTTCTGGACCACGTGACCATCGCTGAGGGCCTGGGCGGCCTGGATCTGGAGCGGGCGGCACGCACCTCGGGTTCGCGGTTTGCGTATCTCATGGGGCCGCTCGTGCGCCTGCAGATGTCGCTGGTCACCTACGCGGTGGACCTGCTCGAGGGAGAGGGCTTCATCCCGGTCATTCCCCCTGTGCTGGTGCGCGAGGAAGCGCTTCTCGGCACCGGGTTCTTCCCGACTGACCGGTCGGCGATCTACGAGACGGCCTCGGACGACCTGTTTCTCGTGGGCACATCCGAAGTGCCGCTGGCAGCCCTGCATCAGGACGAGATCCTCGATGAGGCCGATCTTCCCCTGCGGTACGCGGGTATCTCCACGTGCTTCCGGCGTGAGGCCGGGGCTGCCGGGCGCGATACGCGGGGCATCTTCCGCGTGCACCAGTTCGACAAGGTGGAGATGTTCACGTTCACCACACCCGAGCAGTCGGCTGCCGAGCACCAGCGAATCCTTGCGATTGAGGAGCGCATTCTCAGCGACCTGCACATCCCGTACCGGGTGGTGGATGTCGCCGTGGGCGATTTGGGTGCATCGGCTGCGCGTAAGTTCGACTGCGAGGCCTGGATGCCGGGCCAGGACCGGTATCGCGAGGTCACCTCGTGCTCCAACTGCACCGACTATCAGGCACGGCGCCTTCGCTGCCGAACCAAGCGCGGCAAGGAAACCCTGCCCGTGCATACTCTCAACGGCACTGCCGTGGCGGTTGGCCGCACGCTCATCGCGCTGCTCGAGAACCACCAGCGGCCCGACGGCAGCGTCGGCATCCCCGAGGTTCTTCAGGCGTTCGGCGCGCCCCCTGAGTTGAAGCCGCGCTGATGACGGCGCCCGCTCCACGGGTGGTCATCATCGGCCATGTGGAGTGGGTCACCCACGCGCTCGGCAACCTGCCTGATCGCGGGCACATCGCAGATCTGCACGACCCGTGGTGTGAGCCGGCTGGTGGGGGAGGAGTGGCCGCCGTGGCCGCAGCACGCCTGGGCGCACACGTCACCCTCGTCACCGCATTCGGCGATGACCCCACCGGGTCGGAGAGCCGACGGATACTCAAGGACCGTGGAGTGTCGGTGGTCGCGTCCCGGGCGACTGGTCCGCAGACGCCGGTCCTCACAATCATTGAGCCCGGCGGGGAGCGCACCATCATGGTGGTGGGGCCGAGAATGCAGGCCCGGGCTACAGACCTCGGCGAAACCGACCTCTTCGCCACGGCGGATGCGGTCTATTACACGGGGGAGGACCCCGCACTGCTGCGGCTCGCCAGACAGGCCCAGCATTTGGTGGTGAGCGGGCGTCGGCTCGCAGATGTGACGGCAGCGGGGATCGTCGCCGACGTCATCGTTGCCAGCGCGAACGATCCCGAGGAGAGCCCCGCGGCCCTCCCGTCAGAACTGATACCGGGCGCAGTGGTGATGACCAATGGCGCAGCGGGGGGCTCCATCAAATCTCATGGCGCCGCCGTGCGGCGATATGCGCCCACCGTGCAGGCCGCTCCCATCGTCGACTCGTACGGCTGCGGCGACTCATTTGCCGCCGGACTGACCGTTGGCCTCGCCCGCGGACTCAACATTGACGACGCCGTGGCGGTGGCCGCAGCAGCCGGTGGGCTGTGTTCCACGTGGCGGGGTGGGCTGGGGCCGCTCTGACCAAGGGATATGCCGCGCGGTGGTTCGGGAAACCAATGAGCGAACACCGCCACCGGGCGCGCCCGGCACGCCGAGAACCGCGAACTCAGTCCAATGCTGCTCGAACTCGCCCGCATCCATGATCCCGGCCGCCTGGGAGCGATACCGGCGGCAACGGAGGTCCGATGGAGTCAGCCGCCGCCGAATAGATCAGGCGGGCGGCCAGGCCTCGCCGGGTCCGGGAGTTGACTGGCCGGCCATCATCATGCGCTGACGGCCCGGATCCATAGCCTCGTACGGGCGCACGACCGGGGCACGCCATCCCACGAATGAGATGCAGACCGCGTCCGGGTCGTCCGGGTGCTGACGGAGCGCCTCGGACAGGGCGTG
>CAMCOB010000054.1 GCA_945876305.1 Bifidobacterium breve | reverse complement strand
TCCCGGTCCTTCTTCTTGTGGTGCGAACGCGCTCGCTGGTGCCACCACAACACATAGCCGGCGAACAGCAGCAGGACGACACCCGCCACGATGTACGCCCCGGGCATTCGGTGACCGCTCGTGAGGCCGCTCAGGTGGATTCCCGTATCGGCCAGGCCCACCGCCACGACGGCACCGGCCACCATCGACGTGAAGAGCGTCCCCCCCACGAACAGCCAAGAGTGCTTCAAGCCGTTTTTCCCGCCCAGCAGGTACAGCACCACGGCCAACGCCTGTGGGGAGATGCTCGAGAGGAGGGCGAGTTCGAAAAAGCGCATGGGTCGCTAGTGGAGGGTGTTGATGGCTCGGGCGGCCACGATGAGAATGACGCCCAGCGAGATGAGCGACTGCACGCTCATCATCGCCTTGACACGGGTCGTCATGGGCAGGGAGTCAGCCGGAGCGAATGACGACGCGTTGGTGAATCCGATGTACAGGTAGTCGAGAAATGCCGGGCGCCAGGTCCAGGGCCCGGGCAGTTGGTACTGCGGGAACAGAATGTCCGCGTAGCCCACGGCCCGCTCGGCCCGCTGCTTCGGCCCACCGCCATCAATCTCCCAATACCAGACCGCAAAGATGATGATGTTGGTCACCCAGATGTCGATGGCTGCCCACGTGAGGTCACGTCCCTGCAGCCCACTTTCTTGGGTGATGCCGATGACGAGCGTGACGAGCGAACTGGCGTTGGCCACGGTGATGAGTGCGGCCAGCGTGATGCCGATGTTGCGCAAACGGTTGCTCTCGGCGCGAGGGGGGGCTGACGCGGCCACGATCACCAGCACCACCTCGAGGGACGGGATGATCCACCCAAACCACCGGCCCCCCAGCACGTAGTTACTGGGCAGCACGGCGTAGAGAGCCCCGGCCACGAGGATCGCGATCAGCGGGGGCCAGCGCGATTCCTGCCAACTGTCGGTATTGAGGGACACCTCGGGGCTCACGGGCATGATCATTGCATCCCCCCGCTGTGAACCACGCAACATGCACTAGTGTCCCGCGCCGTGCCTATCCGAGAAGATCTCCGAAATGTCGCAATCGTGGCCCACGTGGACCACGGTAAGACGACCCTTGTCGACGCCATGCTCTGGCAGAGCGGTGCGTTTCGCGACAACCAGTCCGTGCAGACCCGGGTGATGGACTCGGGTGACCTGGAGCGTGAGAAGGGCATCACGATCCTCGCCAAGAACACGGCTGTGCGTCGCGGCGACATGACCATCAACATCATCGACACCCCCGGCCACGCCGACTTCGGTGGCGAGGTGGAGCGCGGGCTGTTCATGGTGGACGGCGTGCTGCTGTTGGTGGATGCCTCCGAGGGCCCACTCCCCCAGACCCGCTTCGTGCTGCGCAAGGCGCTGGCCGCCAAGCTGCCGGTGGTGCTGGTCATCAACAAGATCGACCGCCCCGACGCGCGCGCGGCCGAAGTCGTGGACGAGGTCTACGAGTTGTTCCTCGACGTGGGTGCAGAAGAGGACCAGATTGACTTCCCCATCATCTACGCCAACGCCAAGGCTGGCACCGCATCGCTCAACGCGGAGACCCAGACTGAGGATCTCGCGGTGCTGTTTGACGTGCTGAAGGACCACATCCCCGCACCGTCCTACACCGAGGGTGCCCCGCTTCAGGCGCTGGTCACCAACCTCGCGGCCGACGCCTACTTGGGCCGTCTGGCGATCTGCCGCGTGCACGAGGGCACTGTCCGCCAGGGCCAGCAGGTGGCCTGGTGCAAGGCCGACGGCACCATCGAGCAGGCCAAGGTCGTGGAGCTCTTCGTCACGAAGGAACTCGACCGTGTGTCGGTGGACGAGGCCGGGCCGGGCGAGATCATCGCCGTGGCCGGAATGGCCGAGATCACCATCGGCGAAACGCTGGCCGACGTGGACGACCCGCGGCCGCTTCCCGTCATCACCGTTGACGAGCCCAGTCTGGGCCTGACCATCGGTATGAACACCTCGCCGCTTGCCGGCCGAGAGGGCAGCAAGCTGACCGCCCGCATGCTGAAGGACCGTCTCGACGCAGAACTGGTGGGCAACGTGTCACTTCGCGTGGTGGACACCGAGCGCCCCGATGCCTGGGAGGTTCAGGGTCGAGGTGAGTTGCAGCTTGCGGTGTTGGTGGAGACCATGCGCCGCGAGGGCTTCGAGCTCACCGTCGGCAAGCCCGAGGTACTCATCCGCGAAATCAACGGCGTCAAGCACGAGCCCGTGGAGCGCGTCACCATTGACGCCCCCGAGGAGATGATGGGCGTTATCACCCAGCTTCTCGCACTGCGCAAGGGCCGCATGGAGCAGGTGGTCAACCACGGCACCGGCTGGACCCGCATGGACTATCTGGTGCCCGCCCGCGGCCTGGTGGGCTTCCGCACCGAGTTCCTCACCGAGACCCGCGGAACCGGCCTGCTGCACCACGTGTTTGAGAAGTGGGACCCATGGATGGGCGAGATCCGCACCCGTCAGCGCGGCAGCATGGTGGCCGACCGCGTGGGCCCCGTCACGTCGTTCGCCATGACCAGCCTGCAGGAGCGCGGCACGCTGTTTGTGGCCCCGGGCGAGCAGGTGTACGAGGGCATGATCGTTGGAGAGAATGCCCGCACCGAGGACATGGACGTGAATCCCACGAAAGAGAAGAAGCTCACCAACATGCGTGCGGCGAGCTCCGACGACTTCGAGCGGCTCATCCCACCGCGCAAGTTGTCGCTCGAGCAGGCACTTGAGTGGGTTCGCGAGGACGAGTGCGTGGAGGTGACGCCCGACACCGTGCGCATGCGCAAGGTCGAGCTCACAGGCAACGTGCGCGCCAAGTCGTCCAAGCGGAAGAACGCCGCGCCGTCCTAGCGGTACCTGCGTACGATCGTGCCGTGCCCGACGTACGCATTGATGAGAGCGTGACCCCCGCCGCCCTACGGGCGGGGCTCATCGCCGCGCTCGAGGCCCGCCGAGTGGACAACCGCTTTCACTACATCGGTGACCTGGCGTCGAGCCGCTGGCGCTCCCTGGCCACGAGTCACTCCCCCGCCCACGATGCCAACGATGGCGTGCGGGCCTACGACGACGCGGCGCGAGTGGTAATCGCCGCGCTGGGCGACGAACCTGTGCATGTCGTGGGTGTGGCGTGCGGGGATGGCGTGAAGGAGCGGCGCCTACTGGGTGCGCTGCGTTCTGCCGGGCGGGAGCACCTGTCGGCCACACCCGTGGATGTGAGCCTGTCGCTTGTGGTGGCTGCGGCCGAGGCCATGGCGGCAGTGCCAGGCGTTGATGCCGCAGATGGTGTTGCTGTCGACATCACGGCGGTGCCCGATCTCTCTCCCCTCCTGGCCCCGCGCCGGGCGGGGACACGCGTGGTCACGCTCTTCGGTGTCCTCTCCACGCTCGGGCCATCGTCGCTCGAGGCGGGCATCTCCCTGCTCGGCCCCGACGACCTGCTTCTGGTCAGTGCCAACCTGCTGCCGGGGACGCCGGGTTCCCGCGATGCCGTAATCGCCCAGTACGACAACCCGCCCACGCGCATGTGGCTGGCCACTGTGCTCGAGGAGATCGGCATCCACGATGCCGGCGAGATCACATTCCGCTGGCGCGAGACCCTGGATGGCCCCATGGTGGTGGGCGAGGTCATGCCGGTTGGCAGTGTGAATGCCCGGGTGGAAGGCGTGACCGTCGGCATGCCAGCAGGCGAGCCAATTCGCGTGCTCGAGTCATTTCGCTATACCCCGGAGACGCTTCTGGCTCTTCTGGGGCAGGCGGGCCTCACGGTGCTTCACGTCTCCATCTCGCCGAGTGGCGAAGAGGGTGTTGCCGTGGCGCGTCGGGCCTAGCCCGGGTTGATATCGCCGGGGCGCAGGGCCCCGAGGGTGTCGAGCACCGCACCCACGCGAGGGACCTCGTGTGTGCGGAAAAGTCCCGTGCGCCCCAGCGATGCGAGCACTGCGAAGAATGGCTCTGCCGACCTCACCTCGTCGCCGAAGAAGTCGAAGGCGTGCGGGAGGGCGTGACATACCGGCCAGCCGAGCGCACGTAGGCGGAACGTGTTGAGAAACACCTTCACCTGATGGCGCACACGCGTGGGGCCATCCAACAGGTTGCCGTAATAAAAGCCGAGGCCGGGATCAATGAAGATGCGCTCCACGCCAAGTGCCACGGCACGGTCCAGGCGCGGCCCGAAGTGCTCGATGAGCGTCGGGATGGGGTCATCTCCCAGCACCAAATCGCTCACCTCGCGCACATTGGCGCCCTGCACGAAACACATGATGATGGCCGCGTGGTGCTCGGCCGCCGCCGCATACACCTCGTCCTCGCGCTCCACCCCGGTGAGGTTAAGCACGTTGGCACCTGCGCGAAGCACCACCCGGGCAACCTCGGGCGAGTACGTCTCGACGGATGTGAGGATGCCCTGCTCCCCCAGTGCGCGCACGACCGGCAACACGGTCGCCATCTGGTCCTCTGGGGATACCCGCGCAGCGTGCGCGAGCGTGCTCTCGGCGCCAATGTCCACGATGGCTGCGCCCTCTGCTGCCAGCACCACACCGCGGGCGATTGCCGCATCGGCATCAGGCACCACCGACTCGCGGTACCAGGAATCGGGCGACAGGTTGACCACGCCCATCATCTCGGGGTGCGCCTCGCAGTCGAATGTGCGCCCGCCGATGTCGAATACGCGGACAGGCGCATCAAGCGCCCCCGCGTGGGCATCGGCCAGTGCCGCCATCTCGGCCAGAAGTCGTGCGTGGTCGCTCACAAGGGGAACCGTAGCGGGGGCGTCGAATGACACGGGCGTATGGCAACCCATGCGCTCGGACCCGGTATCGACAAGCGGAGCATCCCGCGACGCTTTCTGATGCCCGGATTATTCCTGCTGGGGACGGTCATCTACGGGACCATCGGGTACACGCTCATCATCCCGCGGGCCGACCTCGTTGACGGTCTGTACTGGACGGTGCTCACCCTGGGCGGTGTGGGATACCGCGACACCACCGCTCTCGGGACGGCCCACGAGGTCTTCTCGATCTCGCTTGTGGTGCTGCTGTTCGTAAGCGTGGCCCTCTTCATCATGGTTGGCACGCAGTTGGCCGCATCGGGGGATCTCGCCCGACGAACGAGGAGGAGACGGGTGTCAAAGGAACTGGACGCGCTGCATGGACACGTGATCGTGTGCGGATATGGGCGCGTTGGGCGCGCCTCGGTGCTGCGGCTGCTCGACGAAGGACGGGAGTTCGCCGTGATCGACAACGACCCCCGCCACGAGGAGGAGCTCATAGACCTCGGGGTACCGCACATCATCTCGGCACCCGAGCATGAGTCGGTACTTCGAAGGGTGGGGATCGAGCGCGCCAGTGCGCTCATCTGCGCGGTCGACTCCGATGCGGTCAACGTGTACATCACGCTCGCGGGACGGTCGATGTGCCCCGGGCTCACCATCGTGGCCCGGGCTGCCGACTCCGAAACGATCGACGTTCTCAAGCGCGCGGGCGCAGACTCTGTGGTCTCTCCCTACATCGTCTCGGGCGGTCAGATGGCGGAGCTCGCCGAACAGGCTCACACACCGGCCTAGATGCTGCGGCTACGGGGATCGGCAGACATCACGCCAATTCCCTCGGCGGCGCGTCATCGCGCGGGGCACCGGCACCCGTCACGATGACAGCGTCGGGTCGCATTCCCATTCCTCCCGGCGCCATGTGGGGGTCGGGCACCACCAGGGCACGGTGAACCGGAGACCACAGGGCCACCGCCCCCTCCGCCACCGGCAGCGAGTACATGCCGGCAGGGGCCTCCCCCATCCCGGGGTGCCACCGCACCGCTCCGGTCATCTGCTCGATTGCATCGGAGTCGCGCGGGTGCCCGTGGCGGGTGAGCAGCACGTGCACAGAGCCGCCCAGCCGCACGAGGTCACGCTCAATCGCGCGCGTGAAGCGATCAAGATCATCGCCCGCCGGGGGGAGCACCGGATCCACCAGAATCATCTGATCACCGTGCTCCATGTAGGCCGACGAGCGGTCGCCGATGCTCCAGCACCAGAGTCCGTCGGCGATTTGGGTGACTTTCATTCCGCCACGCTACCCTCGATGGCACGGCGAGCACGACGGGGATGCAGGTCATCGCGACTGCGATGCGGCATACAGAGGCAGGCCGGGAGGGACCACTGGCCGAGGAGGCGCAGGGCGCCTGCCCGGTATCGGCGGCCGTCCACAGCAATGTGGCCATCATCGTGAAGGCCACGCTCATCCCCCGAGAGAGGGGGCACCCGTGGCGGGGCGAAATGGGCTCCATGCGCGCACTCGTACGATGGATCGGCACAGAACTCGCCACCTGGCTCATCGCCGGGGCGGTACTGGTGGTGCTGCTCTCGCTCGCCATGCCCTGGCTGGCGGCAACCGCCGTGGGTGGAGGCATCACTGTGGCCATTGCCATTGCCTCGTGGGTGCGCCGAAGCCGCCAGCGCATGGCCCGGCACCGCACCCTCGATTCCATCGACGACATGACGGGCGAGGAGTTTGAGGACTGGCTCGCCGTGCTGTTTCGCCGCGCAGGTTGGCACGTGCGCCATACCGCGACCACTGGGGACTTCGGTGCCGATCTGGTCATCTCACGTGACGGCGAAGACATGGTGGTGCAGGCCAAGCGCCAGGCCCGGCCGGTGGGCGTGGCGGCCGTGCAGCAGGCGGCGGCGGCGCGGCCGCACTACGACACCGACGGCGCCATGGTGGTGACCAATGCCGGATTCACGGCCCAGGCGATCACTCTTGCCGGGAGCGCCGATGTGCAGCTGTGGGACCGCGACGACATCGCCCGGGAGCTCATTGACCCCCGTCGGGGCACCCCGCGAAACCCATAGCGACGGTGGCGATGGCCAAGGAATGGTCAACCCACGACAGTTCAACTTGCATCGCTGTCCGTGTTCTGCCTTACTCACTCAACCTTCCGCACGAGGACAGGAGACGAGATGGCCGCAATGACTGCAGAGACCCCGACGCACCCCGGTTCGCTTGATCAGATGCGTGACCGCGCAATCTCCGACTACCTCGCGGTATCGCGGAACGCCAGCGTGTACTCGAGCACCGCCGACTACATGGCCGCCGAAGAGCGCGCCTGGGAGCGCGTTGAGGCCGCAATGAAGCGCAGCAAGCGCGTGGCCGACTCCGCCCTCGCCTAGTAACGACATCATCAGCTGAGGTGCAACGGCCCGGCCCCCGCGATCACGCGGGGGCCGGGCCGTTGTCGTTCCGGGGTGTGTGACAAGGCCGACACGCGCTCTGGGCGCCGCTCGGCCTTGTGTTGTCGTCGGTTTGACGTAAACTCTCCCTTGATATGACGTCAGTTCGACGCAAAATCACCACGTACCCCTCCCCAGCCATCGTCGTCGGTGGCGGGCTCGCGGGCATGTTCACCGCCCTGCGTATCGCCGCACACCGTGACGTGGTGCTGGTGACCAAGGGCGCGATCGGTGAGGGCAGCACCGCCTGGGCCCAGGGTGGAATCGCTGCAGCCGTCGGGGCCGACGACACCGTGGCTGCCCATGTGCTGGACACCCTCGAGGCCGGTGCAGGCTTGGCTGACCCCGACGTGGCCCGTGCGGTGTGTACCGACGGGCCTGCGCGCATCGCCGATCTGGCCGCGCTGGGCGTGGCATTCGATCGCGCCGGCGATTACCTGGCCCTCGCGCGCGAGGGCGCACACTCGCGCTCGCGAGTGGTGCACGCCGGCGGTGATGCGACAGGGCGCCACGTCGCCGGTGCGCTGGTGGCCGCGGTCCGGGCCGAGCCACGCATCCGCGTCGCCGACCGCACCCGGGTCCTTGACCTCCTGATTGACGATCGCGGCATTCGCGGAGTCACACTCCGTGGCCCGGCCGGTGACGAGGACCTCTTTACCCGTGTGGTCGTACTCGCCACTGGTGGGGCTGGTCATATGTTCAGTCGCACCACCAACCCACTGGGTGCCACGGCCGATGGTCCCGCACTCGCCCGCCGGGCCGGGGCCGCATTGGCCGATATGGAGATGGTGCAGTTCCACCCCACCGCACTCGCCGTGGGTGCGAGCCCGCTCCCTCTGGTGAGCGAGGCGGTGCGTGGTGCCGGTGGCGTGCTGCGCGATGTGCACGGCCGCGCGGTGATGGACGGCGTGCACCCCCTGGGTGATCTGGGCCCACGCGATGTCGTGGCCCGCGAGGTATGGCGCCGCGCCCGCGATACCGGCGCCGATGTGGTGATGGATCTCAGCCACCTGGA
>CAMCOB010000053.1 GCA_945876305.1 Bifidobacterium breve | reverse complement strand
GCCACGTCGCCATCTCCCAGCGTCACCTGGGCCGCACCCACGGGTGACTCGATGCCATTGACGTAGAAGAACCAGTCGGCGGGCGGTGACGTCTCGGTGCCACGGCCCAGCATGGACGCCACGAAACCGCCGCCGTAGGCGGTCTCCACGGCAGTGACCGACCGCAGGCCGTCAATCACCGAGCTGCCCACCGATACCGGGGCATCCAACAGGGACGTGCCCCCGAAGCCGGCGGTGGCCACGATACGCGCCGATGCCTCGCTGCTGGATGGCGCCGAAGCATCGGACTTGCGCGAGCATCCAGCCGCCGTGATGGTGAGCGCGATCAGCGCCAACGCCGCGGCCCGGCGTGCCCTATTCATAATGCAGGGCATCCAGCGGATCGAGGCGTGCGGCACGGCGCGCAGGCAAGACCGCAGCCAGCACTCCAGCAGCAATGGACACCACGAAGAACACCACGAGTTGCAGCCATGGCACCCGGAAAACGATTCCCTGATCGGCCAGCCCCAGACAGAAAACCCAGGCCAGTGCGACACCCAGCACGATCCCAATAACCCCGCCGATACCCGATGTGATGACGCTCTCGTAGCGCACCATGCGGCGCAGCTGCGACCGGGTGAGACCGATGGCGCGCAGCATGCCGATCTCGCGTATGCGCTCAGTGATCGACAGCACCAGCGTGTTCACGATGCCGAACAGCGAGATGACCACGCTCATCGCCAGCAGGACGTACAGCAGGTACAGGATCGAATCCACCTGCTTGCTGATCTCATCGCGGTACTCGGCATTGGTGCGCACCTGGGCGATTGGATACGGCTTGAGCGAACGCGCCACGGCGTCCTTGACTGCCACCGGGTCGCGCCCGGGATCAACGGTGGCCACCAGGAAGATGGGATCGCGCGCCGCAAATACGCGTTGGAAGGGCAGCTGCCCCACGATGAACCCCTGATTGAAGATGTCAGGGTCCTTGTAGATACCCGCGACGCGGAACTGCGACCGCTTCCCCGTGGATGACGCCGCGTAGATGATGTCGCCCACCGCGAGGTTGCCGCTCTTCGCATACTGCGACTCCACCACCGCGGTGCCGCTGTTCAGTTGGCCGAGCAGCGCCGGTGATCCCTGCACCCACTCCAGGCCGAGCGTCCGTTCGGCCGCTGCAGGGTCGAGCCCATAGACAATTGCCTTGCCGGCACCGTCAACCTTCGCCCGATCAGTCACCGCGGCTACCACGTCGCGTACGCCGGGGGTGCTGGCGGTGGCGGTGACGGTACCCGCCGGGATGGGCGTGAAACTACGGCCGGTCACGATCAGATCGCCCCGCAGCGTGTTGTCGATTGCATCGGTAAATGACGCCTTGAGGCCTTGGGCGAACACGGCGACGAATGCCACCAGCCCAATGCCGATCATCAGTGCGGCGGCCGTGGCGGCGGTGCGCGCAGGATTACGCGTGGCGTTACGCCGCGCCAGGGCGCCTGAGGCACCGGGCAGGCGCTCGAGCGGCCACCCGATGACACGCGCAAGGAATGGCACGGCGTAGCGGCTGAGCGCACCGATGGCGGCGAACACCAGAAATGACCCGAGGGCCATGATGAGGAGACGGTCGGTTGCGTCGCCGTTGCTCGTGAGCCCGCTCACGATGAGCGCAACGCCGGCGGCGGCCAGCACGCCGGAGATGATGGGCGTGAAGCGCGAAATACGCGAGGGTGGGATCTCAGCCCCCTCGCGCAGCGCGGCGATGGGCGGCACGCGACTGGCACGGAAGGCGGGGATGAGCGCCGCCACCACGGTGACTCCCACACCCACCAAGAGCGCGATGAGCGCAATGCCCGGCGACAACTGCGCCGCCGCCACGGGGATACCGCCGGGCAGGAATGCATCGAACACCTTCACAAGCAGCCATGCGAACCCGTAGCCGGCGGCCAACCCAACGATGCCCGCAACAAGACCGATTACCAGGGCCTCGCCCACCACCGACCACATCACCTGACGGCGGCTCGCCCCGATGGTGCGAAGCAGACCGAGCTCGCGCAGGCGCTGGGCCACCGTGATGGAGAAGGTGTTGAAGATAATGAAGGCGCCCACAAACAAGGCGATGAATCCGAACGCCAATAGCGCCGGACGCAGGAAGTTGTTGATGGCATCGGTGGTGCGCTTGGCCTGCTTGGCGGCGTCCTGCTGACCCGTGGCAACGTCAACAGTGCGTGGCAGGCCAGCCGCAAGTGACCGCGCCAGCTCAGTGGGCGAAACCCCGGGCTTTGCCGACACCGCAATGGAGTTGATCTTGCCCTCCATCTGGTACCAGCGCTGCACGTCGGCGATGGGCGCGATGGTGATGGTGGCGCCACCGATTGAACTGATGTTGGCGAAGGTGACGAGCCCGGTGATGGTGACCGGTCGCACGCCCTTGGGCGTGGCGATGCCCATACGCGACCCGATACCCACACCGCGCGAATCGGCGAGCCCCTGGTTGACCGCCACCTCACCGGATGCCTGGGGATAGCGGCCGCTCGCCAGGGTGGTGGCCTGGAATGGAGGCGGCTCGAGCGCGAACACGAATGACGGGGCGCCGGTGGCCTGCACGTACTCGCCGTTGATGACAGGCGATCCAAGCGCGGCGATCTCGGGAGCGGCGGCGGCCACACCCTCAATGCCCTTCACCTTTGCCACGAACGACTCGGGCAACGTGGGAATGGACCCGAACCGGCCCTCGAAGTCTATGTGCGGGGTGACCCGCACATCCACACCCTGATTGGCCGACTGGAAGATCTCATCGAACGCGCGGGTGATCTGGCTGGTGAGCACCAGGGTGCCCGTGACCATGGCGACGCCAAGCAGGATGGCGGTGGCGGTGAGCCCAGCGCGCAGCTTGCGCTGGCGCAGACCGGCGAGGATGAATCGGATCACGGGGAGTCGAGCGTGCGCACGGCGTCGTAGATCTCATCAGCGGTCATACCGGGACGATCCATGACCACACGGCCATCGGAGAGCATGAGCACCCGGTCGGCGACGACCGCCGCGCGCGGATCGTGCGTCACCATCACCACGGTACGGCCGCCCTCATCCACCGCACGGCGCAGCAGGTGGAGGATCTCGTGCCCGCTTGTGGAGTCGAGGTTGCCGGTTGGTTCGTCGGCAAAGATGACAGTGGGGTGCGATACCAGTGCCCGGGCGATGGCCACGCGCTGCTGCTGACCGCCCGAGAGCTCGGCGGGGCGGTGTGTGGCGCGGTCGCCAAGCGCCACGTCGGCAAGCGTGGCGTCAACCCGCGCCGAATCCAGGCGGCCAGCAATGCGAAGCGGTAGTTCAACGTTCTCGCGCGCGGTGAGCATGGGCAGCAGGTTGAACGACTGGAAGATGAACCCGATGGCCGTGCGCCGGAGCACGGTGAGATCGCGGTCCGACAGCCCGCTGAGTGCGGTGCCGTCGATGGTTACCTCACCCGAGGTGGGGCGGTCGAGGCCAGCCAGGCAGTGCAGCAGCGTGGACTTGCCCGAGCCCGACGGACCCATCACGGCGGCGAATTGACCCTTGGGAAACGACACGGTGACGTCGGCGAGGGCGTCGATGGCCGCCTCGCCCTCCCCATACCGGCGCCCCAGCCCTTCGGCGTGCACCGCGATCCCGTCACCATTCGTGGACATCTACGCTCCCCTTTTCTGAGGCAGAAGGATAGCCGTCCTCTTTGGGCCATACACATTGCCTATACAGCGGAGGGGCGCTACCGTCAGGTGTGGATATGGAGACCTTTCCTCCCCACTCAGAGATGTGCCCGGCCGTGCCCACGCGCAGCGCCCCTCGCGGGTCGGCACTGTCTGTGCGCGGTGTGGAGCGGGTGCTGGGCGGTCGTCCGGTGCTGCGGGGCATCGACCTTGACGTACCAGCTGGCACGGTGCTCGCGTTGCTCGGCCCGTCCGGCTGCGGCAAGACGACGCTTCTGCGATGCATCGCGGGCCTTGACCGCCCCGACGCAGGTGAGATCCGGGTCGATGATGTGACCCTCTCGAACTCCGATGGATTTATGCCCCCCGAGCGACGGCGCATCGGGATGGTGTTTCAGGAGCCGGCGCTCTTCCCCAACCGCAGCGTGGGCGGCAACGTGGGCTACGGCTTGCCGCGCGGCGAACGCAAGGGCGCGCGCGTGGATCGGGCGCTTGCCCTGGTGGGCCTCACGGGAACCACCGATCGCATGCCCGCCACGCTCTCCGGTGGCCAGCAGCAGCGCGTGGCCCTTGCCCGCGCCCTGGCGGTGGAGCCATCGCTCATGCTGCTGGACGAGCCCTTCTCGGCGCTCGATGCCCCTCTTCGCGCTGAACTGCGTGGCGAGGTACGCAGGCTTCTGGCCGCAGCCGGGGCCACAGCGGTGTTCGTGACGCACGATCAGGAGGAGGCATTCCTCATCGGCGATCAGGTGGCACTCATGTTGGATGGTCGCATCGCCCAGTTGGGCACCCCAGCCGATCTGTACGAGCGTCCGGCCTCCTGTGACGTGGCGCGCTTCGTGGGAGACGCCAATATCCTCCCGGCCCACGCCTCTGGCGGAATGGCCGATACGCCGGTTGGTCGCGTGCCGCTGGCCCGCGAGGCACACGGTGCCGTGGAGGTGCTCATACGACCTGAGTGCATCGCGGCCTGCCAGGGAGATGACGCCATCGTGGAGCGCATTGAGTACTACGGCCACGATGCCGTGATGGTGATGAGCAGCCGGGGCTGCCCCGTGCGATGCCGTGTGATGGGGCATCCGCCGTGGGTCGCCGGAGACCGCGTGGGGCTCGAGTACGTGGGTGAGCCCAGCATCGCGTTCGCCGCGACGGAGCGGCTGACCACGGCCTGATCGGCATTCTCCGTTGGTTTTATCTAATGGTCGTTACCTATAGAGTGCACCCCGTCTTGTGATCAATACCATCGGAGTTTTTGTGCCCGCTCGAATGCGCGCCGCCATCGGCGCCCTCATTGTTTCTCTCGTCGCCGTCGTCGGCCTCTCTGCCTGTGGGTCTGGCAGCAGCGGGTCGTCCACATCAGGTGGTGACACCCTGACCGTGTATTCGGGACGCAGCGAGGAATACGTGGGGCCGGCCATCGATACCTTTACCAAGAAGACAGGCATCCCTGTGCAGGTGCGGTACGGCGACTCGGTTGACCTTGCGCTGCTGCTGGGCGAGGAGGGCGACAGAACCCCCGCGCAGGTCTTTCTGGCCCAGACCCCCGGGCCGATGGTGTTCGTGGCCCAGAAGAACCTCCTGTCGAGGCTGCCCGCGGCCACGCTCGCCAAGGTGCCCGCCAAGTTCCGCGCAGACGATGGCCGCTGGGTGGGCGTGACGGGTCGCCAACGCGTGCTGATCTACAACACCGATCTGGTCACACCGTCGCAGTTGCCTGCATCGGTGTTCGACCTCACCAAGCCCGAGTATCAGGACATGGTGGGAGTGGCTCCCAGCAATTCCTCGTTCCAGGACTTTGTCGCGGCCATGACCCAGATTTCGGGCGAGCAGAAGACGAAGGCCTGGCTCGACGGCATGGCGGCCAATGGCGCCAAGGCATACGCCAAGAACGGTGCGATCGCCGATGCAGTGGCCCGTGGCGAGATCCCCTTCGGCCTTGTCAACCACTACTACTTCAATGAGATCAAGAAGAAGGACCCAAATGCGCCGGTGGGCATTTACCGGTTCCCCGGCAGTGACCCCGGCTCGCTCTTTCTGGTGTCAACCGCGGCCATCCCGTCTCCCGCCGTGAGCAACGCTGATGCGCTGGCGTTGATCAACTTCATGCTGTCGCCCGAGGGCCAGGCGGTGTTTGTGGCCGAAGAGGGCGAATACCCAGTTGTCTCCGGCGTCAAGCAGAAGTCGGGTCAGCTGTCGCTGGCTGAATTGAAGTACCCCATCTACGACCTCTCGCAGCTAACGGAACTGAAGACCACCGCCAAGCTCATTCAGGGGAGCGGCATCGGCGGATAACACGGGCACGGCGCCCCCGCGGGCTCGGAAGCGCCCGCGGGGGCTCGGCAGTACGGCCATCGCCGTGCTGCTCGCCGTGCCCTTTGCGCTGTCGTTCGCCTACCTGATCGTCCGCAATGCGGGTGATCTCAGCGGCCTCTGGGCCGCCATTACCGACGCCGACACCATTGCCCCGGCATTTCGCAGCCTGCTGCTCGGAACCTCGGTGGCCATCGCTGCCGGCGCGATCGGGACTGGGGCCGCCTGGATGGTGGCCCGTACCGACCTCGCCGGGCGTCGCACGTGGGCACTCATGCTGTGCCTCCCGCTGGTAATCCCATCGTTTGTCGGTGCGGTGGCGCTCATCGCCGCGTTCTCTCCCGGCGGTCTGCTGTCGAAGATGCTGGGTGATTCGATCCCCTTGCCCGAGGTGAGCGGATTCTGGGGTGCGTTCGGCGTGCTCACGCTGCTCACGTACCCCTATGTGTTTCTGCCCGTCGTGGCACGCCTTCGCACCATGCCCCCGGCGGCTGAGGAGTCGGCACGCCTTCTGGGACGGCGTCCGTTCGCAGTGTTCCTCACCGTGGTGGTGCCCCAGGCGCGCGCGGCAATCGCCGCTGGTGCGCTGCTCGTGTTTCTCTATGTGATCAGCGATTTCGGTGCCGTGCAGTTGCTGCGCTACGACACCCTCACCCGCATGATCTATTCGAATCGCCTGCTCGACCCGTCGGTGTCGGTGGCACTCAGCCTGGTGCTTGGCGTGATGGCCGTAGTGATCGTGGCGCTCGAGCGCCGGGCATCGCGCGTAGGCCTTCGTGAGTTCGCCCGACTGCGTACCCCACTCACGGTTCCCCTCGGACGCCTGAAGGGCATGGCCCTGTCGCTGCTGGGAGCGCTCGTGGCCCTCTCGCTGATCATCCCCATTGGGGTCCTGGTGTTCTGGGCCATCCGGGGAATCGTGCAGGGCAACCAGCGGTCGAACTCGGTCATCAACGACCCGGGAATGCTGCTGGGGCCGCTGGGCAATACCGCAGGCGTGAGTCTTGCCACCGCGCTGGTGGCCACGCTCGTGGTACTGCCCATCGCGTACCGCACGGTGCGACGACCCGGGCGCCTTGGCGAGGCCATTGCCGGAACGGTGATCGGCGGATTTGCGCTGCCGGGGCTGGTGACCGCGCTGGCCTTTGTGTTCTGGACCCTGTCGTCGCCCGGCCCAATCGGCGCGCTGTACCAGACCCTCCCCCTGCTCATCCTTGCCTATCTGGTGCACCACGGCGCGCTGGCCCTTGGCGCGCAGCAGACCGCCGTTGCGGGTATCCCACCGCGGCTGGAGGATGCTGCCCAAAGCCTGGGGAGCAGGCGTGTGCGACGCCTGTTCACGATTGAGCTGCCCCTGATGTGGCCGGGGATCGCTGCGGGCGCGGGCCTGGTGCTGCTCTCCACCATGAAGGAACTGCCAGCCACCCTGCTGCTGGCCCCGCCGGGGTTCACCACGCTGGCCACCCGCGTGTGGAGCGCCGCCGAGGTGGCCCTTTATGAGGACGCGGCCATTTACGCGCTGGTGCTCGTGGCGCTGTCCGCGCTCCTCACATGGTTTCTGGTGGTGCGCCCGGCACTCAGGTCGTGGGACCGGCCGGCCGTGGGCCCCGACCCCCCGGTCGAACCGGTGCCGGTGCCCGCCGAGCCGGTGGCCGGCTGACCGGTGTCTCTCCCCGCCGGGTGACCGACGGGGAGAGACAACACGGGTTGATCTAACCCAGAGGAGGTGCGATGCGCTGGCGCATCTCCTGAATCTGGCCTATCTCCACACTCTGCTCCGCCACGATCTTCTTGGCGAGGTCGGCGAGTTCCGCACGCTGTGAGGTGGTCATGGCGGTGCTTGCCATGGTGACTGCCCCAGCGTGATGCGGCAGCATCATGGTCAGGAACATGCGGTCGGGCTGGCTCGTCGATTGCAGCGCGTCCATGTCCATATCCATTCCCATCATCGCCATGTCCTCCGACATGGGCATGTCCGGCACATCCGTGCCAAACCACTCCCGGTACCAGGCCTTCATCTGGGCGATCTCCTTCGACTGCTCTGCGATCACCCTGCGCGCCAGAGCCTTGGTCTGAGGGTCCTTGCCGCGAGCCAGTTCCACCTTGGCCATATCAACCGCCATCTGGTGGTGCGGCACCATCATGGTGATGAACGCCTGATCGTCCATGGCAATGGTGCCGTCGCTCTGCATGGAGTGACCCGGCATGTCGCCCATGTGCGACTCGCTCGTGGTGCTGCCGGACATCATGCCGCTGCCATGCTGGCTGCTGGTCATCGCCATGATGGCCCAGACGATTGCAGCGATCGCAATCAGGCCCGTCACGCCGGTGGCGATCTTCCATGCTCGATTGGTCTTCACGTCTCGCATCTCCTGTTCATCCGTTGCATGAGTGGTCGAACGCGCACGTGGTGTGCGCTCA
>CAMCOB010000052.1 GCA_945876305.1 Bifidobacterium breve | reverse complement strand
TTTGAGGCGCTCCTTGAACTCCTCCGATGCATCCTCGCCAAACGCGAAGCCGAATGGGTTCTCGGGCGGCATGTCGTCACTCACAGGCGGATCTCCCGAAGAGGTGTGCGGCTGAACATGTGCACGGTATCGACAAAGCGCACCGTGCGCTCACGCAGGTCCATGAGGATGGAGTGCGTGCGGGCGCCGTCGCTGAAGTAGCGCACGCCCTTCAGCAGGTAGCCGTCGGTGACGCCCGTGGCAAGAACGTACAGCGGGTCGGGAGCCAGGTCGCGGGCAGTGAGCACCCGGCTGGTGTCCTCGAGGCCGAATGGCTTGAGGCGCTCCAGTTGGGCATCGTCCTTGGGCCACATGCGTGCCTGGATCTCGCCGCCCAGACACTCGAGTGCCGCGGCGGTGATAACGCCCTCGGTGGACCCGCCGATACCCAAATAAAGGTGGTCGCCGGTGCCGCGCACGGCGGCCGACATGCTGGCGGTGATGTCGCCGTCGGGGATGAGCTTGATACGGGCCCCAAGGCCGCGGATCTCCTCAATCAATTCCTCGTGACGGGGGCGGTCGAGCACGATCACCGAGAGGTCGCGCACGCGGCGGTCGTAGCAACGGGCCACCACGTCGAGCGTGTCGGCGATGGGTGCGGCGATATCCACGCGGCCCTTCGCGCCAGCACCCACGCACAGCTTCTGCATGTACATGTCGGGAGCGGCCATGACGCCGCCCGGGGCGCCGATGACGCACACGGCGATGGCGCCGGCGTCGCCCCGGGACACAAGGTCAGTGCCCTCAAGCGGGTCAACGGCGATCTCGCACGGCATGCCGCCCGTGCCAAGCACCTCGCCCACGTACAGCTCGGGGGCCTCATCCTTCTCGCCCTCGCCGATGATGACCGTGCCCGTAATGGGCATGGCGCTGAACTCCTTGCGCATGGCGTCAACCGCGGCGCCGTCAGCGGCGTGGGCGTTGCCCTGCCCCACCCAGCGGGCCGACGCCAACGCGGCCTGCTCCACAACCCTGAGGAAGTCCGTGGCCGGAACGATCCGGTGCCCTTCGAGCGACTCGGGCACGCGCGCGGGCACGTCGTTCGTGCTCATGCACCCTGCTTGGCGAGCCGACCGGCGTGATCCTTGTTGAACTGGTCGATGCCACTCCCGGTGAGCGGGTGCTTGAGCATCTGATGGAACACCTTGGGTGGGATGGTGGCGATGTCCGCACCGATCCGCGCTGCCTCCATCACGTGGAGCGGGCTGCGGATCGACGCCGCCAGCACCTCGGTCTCGTACAGCGAGTTGGCAAAGCACTCGACGATCTCCCCGAGGTGGCCGAGGCCGTCCTCGGAGATGTCGTCGAAGCGCCCGAGAAATGGCGACACAAAGGCCGCGCCGGCCGATGCGGCGAGCATCGCCTGGCTGGCCGTGAAGCACAGCGTCATGTTGACCCGGATCCCGTCCTTGGCCAGCGCCGACGTGGCGCTGAGGCCCTCGGCACAGGTGGGCAGCTTCACCACGATGTTCGGGTGGATGGCGGCGAGCCGCTTGCCCTCGGAGATCATGGTTGGCACATCGTTGGCCACCACCTCGGCTGAGATGGGCCCGTCAACCAACTCGCAAATGCGGCGGTAGATGGAATCCTCATCGCCCTCAACCTGCGAGAGCAGCGTCGGGTTGGTGGTCACGCCGGCGAGAACACCCCAGGAGGCGATCTCCTCGATGTCCTGCAGGCTGGCGGTGTCGATGAACAGCTTCACTTTGTGCCCTCCCGAGCGCGTCGTTGGCCCCATTCGAGGGTACCAGCCGCTGCCGGGGCCGACGGTCCTCCGATTGCCGGGGTGTGTCCCGGGCGTCATGCAGCCCGGGCGCGCGCATCAGCCATGCGCCGCCGGCCGACCTCCTCCACGATGACCGCGACGATGTAAAGCAGTACGCCGCCCACGTACCACCACCGGGACGAGCCCGTGTCGACCGCGCGCACGGTCATGGTGCCGGGGACCCAGGCGACGTCGAGCACCTCGCCACGGACCAGGGACTCGGCGTCCTCCCCCGTGTACACCAGCCCTCGGGCCACGGGCTGGTCGGCGACGATGACGTCACCCGTCCATGTGCCCGACGTGCGCTCCCTCGGTGCGAACTGCACCACGGGCTGCCCCGACGCGCTCACGGGCACCTTCTGCTGCTGGCACCCCGCCCACATGAGGGTGCTTGCCGCGACGAAGACGAACGATGCCACGAGGATGAGGGTGAATCCGCGCACGACCGCCTACCGCTCACTGGGGCGTGGGCGGCGGCGGCGTGACACCACCCACCACGCACTCGCCGCCGTGACACCGATTCCCGCAACCCCGAGCACGATGGGTACCGCCCATCCGCCGGTGCCCGCGGTGGGGTCGGCGCCGACCGGATACGCGCCGTCGAACTCAGGTGACCACTGCACACGCATGCCGCTGTTCCACGACGGTGCGACGGCATCCGGTTCGGCGCACCGTGCACCCTCGGCCGCGATGCATGCGATGTACGCATCCATCTGCCGCCGGTTGCGTGCCATCACCTGATCGGGGCTCACCGTCCACCGGAAGTCGTCGATCCCCGCCTTCAGGGGGACCCCACGGGCGGCTACCTTGCCATTCTCGTTGATGTTGCCGATGGGGGTGGCGGAACACGACGACACACCCCGGCTGCGTATGCACCCGGCAGTGGCGCCCGTGGGGTACCAGAGCACGATGCGCGCAGACCCGCGGTCAATGGCCGTCGCGTTCGTGTGACGCGTGAGCCAGCCGGCAGTCGCTCCTGCGAGGAGCAGGACCCCCGTGAGCAACAGGCCGATCGGGACGAGCAGGCGCGTCATGCGTTCACCTCCATCTGACCCCAATGTGCCATATCCTCGCCACGTGCGCTTACGCTTCGCCCTCCCCCTCCTCGTTTTCGTCGGCGGGGCCGCCACCCTGGCGGCCGAGCTGACGGGGGCGCGCCTGCTCGCACCATGGTTCGGGGCGAGCAATCTGGTGTGGGCCAACGTCATCGGCCTCACGCTCATCTATCTGTCGCTCGGCTACTGGTTGGGCGGCAAACTGGCCGACCGCCACCCCACCCCGCGGGCCCTCGGCACAACGGTGATCATCGCGGCCGTATCGCTGGCCATTCTCCCCATCGCGCTCACGCCCGTGTTCAGAGCGGCGCAATCAGCGTTCACAAATCTGTCAGCAGGCGCGTTTGTGGCCTCGTTCGTGGGGACGATGCTCATGTTCCTGGTGCCCATCACGCTGCTGGGCATGGTTGCGCCATGGGCCATCCGGCTCTCGGTGACCACGGTGGAGACCGCGGGATCGGTGTCGGGGCGCCTGTATGCCATCTCCACCATGGGAAGCATTCTCGGCACGTTCCTGCCGGTGCTGGTACTCATCCCGGCCATCGGCTCCCGCCTCACGCTCATCCTCATCGCCGGAGTCCTGGCGCTGGCAGCCGTGCCGCTCATCGGCATACGGGCCGTGGTTGCCCCCATCGTCATCCTCGCATTGCTCGCCGTACCGGTTGGGTCAATCAAGGATGCTCCGGGCGAGACGGTGCTGTTTGAGGGCGAGTCGCCGTACCAGTTCGTGCAGGTGTCAGAGACGCCAAGTGGTGAGCGCATACTCAGGCTCAACGAGGGCTGGGCCCTGCACTCAGTGCTGCCCGCCAGCCGCTCGGCCCTGACCGGTGGCTACTGGGATGCCTTCACGGCGCTCCCCGTCATTACCGACAGCCCCGATGGGCGGCTCGCAATTCTGGGCAATGCCGGCGGCAGCATTGCCCGGGCATACCGCATGATCTGGCCGAAGGTGCCAATAGACGGCATCGAGATCGATCCGCTGGTGAGCGAGGTGGGGTCGAAGTACCTCGACATGGATGGCCCCAACCTCACCGTGCACGAGGCCGATGCACGCTTCTGGCTCTCGGGCGACCGCGGTCCATTTGCGGCCATCGTGGTGGATGCCTACCGCCAGCCGTACATCCCCTTTCACCTGGCCACCGTGGAGTTCTTCGAGCAGGCCCGCGACCGGCTCACCCCCACCGGCGTGGTGGCCATCAACGTGGGCGCGCCGCCGGGTGACGATGAGGTGGTGCGGTCTATCGGCGCAACCATGCGCACCGTGTTTCCCGCGGTGATGGAGGCACGGTACGAAGAGTTCAACAGCGTGCTGATCGGCTTTCGCGACCCCGCCACCGCCGTGCGCGCAAAGACCGCTCTCGCAGCAGCATCAGGCGCCGGGTCGCCCGCCGCGCACAAGCTTGGCGACCTGCTGCAGTTTGTGTCACCGGGCGGCGGACAGGTGCTCACCGACGACAACGCCCCGGTAGAGCAGATGACCGATGGGGCAATCCTCGACTATCTCAATCAGGGCACCCCGGGGCTTTAGCGACGTAACCCCACTGAAACGCCGGAGCCCTAACTGGGGCATTTGGGCTTACGCTTACTGCATGACCGTCTCGCGCATCGCGAGCATCACCGTCCCGGTCACCAGTCACGACCGGGCAGTGGGTCTGTACCAAGGCGTGCTCGGGTTCTCGGTCATCAGCGACCGCACCAATACTGAGCGCGGACGAGAACTGCACATGACGGCCCCCGGCGGGGGCGCGGCCATCATCCTGGTGTCGGCGTCGAAACAGCACCGGGCAGGTTCCGCCCACGGCGGCGCGCTTCAGGTGCGCGATATGTTGGAGGTCGTTGAAGGCCTGGCCAACGCCGGCATCAACGTCACCATCACGGTGCAGCACCTCAATACCGAAGCCGGTGTGTGGGCAGAGTTCCAAGATTACGATGGCAACTCGTGGATGCTGTGGCAGCCCGCCGAGCATCCCTTCGCTCTCATCGCCGCGTAGCCACACCCCGCAGGGCCGCACACACTCCCCGGGGGCGGATCAGCCGGGTGTGCGGGAGAGCCGGGTGTCCTCCAGGCCCTCCCAGCGGGCACGGATACCCGTGGGGGCCACGCGCTCCACGCGCACCTCAGCAACCACACCGGCAGCGGCCAGGGCCTCACGCGCGGCGGCGGCCACATCGCTTGCCTTCAGCGCCTCAACCCACAGCAACATGCTTGGGCCCGAACCCGACACGGTCACGCCCAAAAGCCCCGGGGTCGTCAATGCCTTAAGCGCGCCAAGCCCCGGGCACAACGGGCCGCGAAATGGCTCATGAAGGCGGTCCTGCATGAGGAACTCCGGGATCTCATCGAGGTAGCCGCGCTCAAGCGTGAGCAGTAATCCGGCGGTGGCAGAGATGCCGTTGGCGGCATCGGCAATAGGCACCTGTTGGGGCATTGCACCGCGGGCCGCATCCGTAAACACCTTCACCTCGGGAATGACCACCACCAGCGCGAGGCCGTCGGGCGGCTGTATGCGCAGCGCACGCGGGCCCGGCACCAGTGCGGTGATGCCGCCGTCCAGACAGGCAGCGGCATTGTCGCCGTGCCCCTCAAACTCGATTGCGCGGGCCAGGATGTCGCTTGGCGACCAGCGAAGGTGCCCCAGGGCGTTGGCGGCCACCAGGCCGGCGCACACGGCGGCGGCGGATGACCCGAGGCCGCGGCCAAACGGGATGCGGTTATGGCAGGTGATCTCAAGGCCATCGAGGCTGTCGATGCCACTGGCAAGCGCCCTGCAAAAAAGATTGTCGGCGTTCTCGGGCACCTCGCCGGCGCCCTGGCCAGTCACGTGCACCACGAGCGGGCCATCGCGGCGCACGACGAGCACCTCGTTTGACAGGTCGATGGCCAGTGCCAGCACGTCGAAGCCCGGGCCCAAGTTGGCGGATGTCGCCGGGGCCACGATGGTGAGCACTTCCTGATCAGCCATACAGCGCCTGCTCTGCGGCGGCGAAGCTGGCGGGGATTTCGATGACCTGTCCGCTCTGGGCGATTGCGGTGTCGGGATCCTTCAGGCCGTTGCCGGTGAGCACGCACACCACGCGCTCGCCCGCCGTCAGCCTGCCGGCAGCATGTGCCTTGATGAGACCCGCCACGCTGGACGCCGACGACGGTTCGCAGAACACGCCCTCGCTTACGGCCAGCATGCGGTACGCAGCGAGGATCTCATCGTCGGTGACGCTGTCCACCTGACCGCCGGAGTCGCGCATGGCATCCATTGCCTGATCACCACGCACCGGGTCGCCAATGCGAATGGCCGTGGCCACGGTGTCGGGGTTCTTCACCACCGCGCCAGTCACCAGCGGGGCCGAGCCCGCGGCCTGAAATCCCATGAGGCGGGGCAGGCGCTCTGCCTTGCCCAGACCATGGAATTGCTGAAAGCCCATCCAGTAGGCCGAGATGTTGCCGGCATTACCCACCGGGATGCACAGCACGTCGGGGGCATCGCCGAGGGCGTCAATCACCTCGAAGGCAGCAGTCTTCTGGCCCTCAAGGCGGTATGGGTTAAGTGAGTTGACCAGAGCGATGGGGTGCGTGTCGCTTATCTCACGAACCAGGCGCAGGGCGTCGTCAAAGTTGCCATCGACCGCCAGCACCTTGGCGCCGTAGATGAGCGCCTGCGCCAGTTTGCCGAGTGCGATCTTGCCGCCCGGGATGATGACCGCGCAGGTGAGGCCGGCGCGGGCGGCGTAGGCGGCCGCGGCAGCGGAGGTATTGCCGGTGCTCGCGCAGATGACGGCGGTGGCGCCATCCTCCACGGCCTTGGAGATCGCAAGGGTCATACCCCGGTCTTTGAATGAACCGGTGGGGTTGAGCCCCTCCAGCTTTACGAAGATGTCGAGCTCGAGACACGCCGACAGCTTGGCGAGCGGCACCAGCGGCGTGGAGCCCTCCCCCATACTGATCACCGGGGTGGCGTCGCTTACCGGCAGA
Organism: Bifidobacterium breve; assembly: GCA_945876305.1. Classification (GTDB taxonomy): domain Bacteria; phylum Actinomycetota; class Thermoleophilia; order Miltoncostaeales; family Miltoncostaeaceae; genus SYFI01. The sequence goes on along the minus strand of CAMCOB010000052.1, from coordinate 1,611 downwards.
TTCTCGCGATAGCGCTCAATGAGCGGCAGGTTGCGCTGCACGGTGATCACGCAGATGCCTGCCCGTCACCCACCACATGGATGAGCACGGGCTCGTCACGCACCTCGGGCAGAGCGCGCAGGGCAGCCATGGCCTCGGTGACCCGCGACTCCGGGCCGCGGTGCAGGATCATCACCAAGCGCGCGGCCTCGCCTTCACCGCGCTGCAGCACCGTAAGTATCGACACCCCGCTGTCGCTGAGTACCGACGACACGCGCGCGAGCACGCCCTGCTTGTCGGCAACGTCGATGCGCAGGTAGAAGGCGCTGTCGAGCGACCCGTCCTGTGCCATCGGGCGCCCGGCATCCACGAGGGCGCCACCCAGAAATGATCCGGGATTGCTGCCGAGAATGGAGAGCACATCGCTCACCACGGCTGACGCCGTCTCGGTACCACCGGCGCCAGGGCCCACAAGCATGATCTGGCGCACTATCGACGACTCAAGAAGCACCGCGTTGTCGGCCCCGTTGATGGCGGCCAGCGGGTGATCGCCGGGCACAAGCGCCGGGTGCACCCGCACCGACACCGCACCGTCAACAAGGCGCGCGACACCCAGCAACTTGGTAACGAACCCGAGCTCGTGGGCGATATCAACGTCATCGCCCTGCAGTTGATCGATGCCCACGTGCGGCACGTCGTCAATTGACACGCGGGTGTGAAACGCGATGGACGACAGGATGGCCATCTTGGCCGCCGCGTCGCCACCGCCGACGTCTTCGGTGGGATCGGCCTCGGCGTAGCCCATGTCCTGCGCCTGCGTGAGCGCATCGGCATAGGCCATGCCGCTCCGACGCATCTCGGTAAGGATGTAATTGGTGGTGCCGTTGACGATGCCCATGACCGACTCGATCTCGGCGGCCAGCAGCGACTCGCGAAGCACCTTGATAACTGGGATCGCCGCGCACACCGACGCCTCAAACCGCAGTTCGCTGCCACCCTCTTCGGCAGCGGCCAGAAGCTCAGGGGCATGCCGTGCCAGCAGCTGCTTGTTGGCGGTCACCACCGAGGTACCGCTGCGAAGCGCCTGAATAAGCCACTCGCGGGTGGGATCCACACCGCCCATCACCTCGATGATGATGTCCACGTCGGGGTTTCCCAGCACGGCCTGCGGGTCGGTGGTGATGGATGACGGGTCGATACCGGGGCGGCCCAGCGAGGCGTCACGCACCAGCACGGGGCCCATCTCGATTCGGTGGCCGGTTGCGCGCTCAATGGTGTGAGCGGTGTCGCGGATGATTCGCGCCACGCCCTGCCCCACCGTGCCGCCACCCAGCATGCCGATACGCACGATGTCGCTCATGCGTCCCTCGAGACGAGCTCGCCGTAGGTCTCACGGCGTACCACCACAGTGGCCTCGCCGTTCTGCACAAACACCACGGCGGGGCGGGTGACGCCGTTGTAGTTGCTGGCCATTGCCACACCGTAGGCGCCGGTGGCGGGGAGGCACACCAGATTGCCGGCCTCAAGGTGTGGCAGGTCGATCTCCTTGATGAGCACGTCGCCGCTTTCGCAGTGCTTGCCCACCAGACGCACGTGCTCGGAGGCCTCGGCCTCGGGGCGCTCGGGAAGGAT
>CAMCOB010000051.1 GCA_945876305.1 Bifidobacterium breve | reverse complement strand
GCAGTGCCATCGTCCACCACGAGATCGTTGGGTGCCTCCGGTATCTGGTCGATGTAGCGCCCGGGCACCACACGCCCGTGCTGCACCCGGGCCACGGGTCGGTCGATCCATCGCATGGGCGAATCCATCAGGTGCTCGGCCCATGCGACGCGGGGGGCATCGTGGATAAATGGGATGTGGCCGCCCAGATCAAAGCGGCAGCCATCTTCAGTGAGCGTGCGGCACAGCCCACCCACGTGGCCGGCTGACTCCACGAGTGTGACGGTTGCCCCGTCGCGTGCCGCAGCAAGCGCTGCCGCGAGGCCGGCAGGGCCTCCTCCCAGCACCACGATGTCGCCGCGCTCAGCCATTCCCGGCACGGTGCCCGCTCAGAGGACGACTTGCAAGCCGTGAGCGGCCCGGAAGTGACTATCCTCGCCCACGTGCCGCGCCCGTCCGTGCCTTCTCTGGCCGCCGCCGGACTTACCGCACTCCTGATCACCGCCGGTTCCGCCAACGCCAGTACCGGTGGCGTCGTCAGTTCATCGGGAGCGCGCTGGACCGTGCTGGTGATCGCTGCCGTCCTCATCGCGACGGGCGGTCTCGCGATCGTCAAGAGCATGTGGGGTATGCGCACACCGCTCAAGCGCGGAGCCACCGAGACCACCGAGACCCTGTGGCTTCTGTTGCCCTTGGTCTTCGCAGTGGCGCTGGTGGTCTTCGCGGCGCAGGGGATTTCATGACCACCACGGCCGACGAGGGCGCACCGCGCCCGGGGCTTGTGCGCGACCTCATCACCCTCACAAAGCCGCGCATCATCTCGCTGCTCCTCGTCACCACGGTGTGCGCCATGTTCGCCGCCGAGCGTGGAGTGCCGAGCGGCTGGCTCATTCTGTGGGCGGTTATCGGCGGTTATCTGTCTGCCGGCGGGGCAAACACCATCAATCAATTCGTCGATCGCGATATTGATGCCGTAATGGGCCGTACCGAACGCCGACCCATCGTTGCGGGCCGCATTACGGCCGGCCGGGCGCTCGCATTCGGGCTGACGCTTGTGGCTGCCAGCGTCTTGGTATTCGGGTTCGGTACCACGTGGGCCGCCGCCGCCCTGTCGCTGCTTGGCGTTGTGCTCTACGTGTTTCTCTACACGCTGTGGCTCAAGCGCACGACGATTCACAACATCGTCATCGGGGGCGCCGCCGGTGCCGTGCCGCCGCTGGTGGGCTGGGCTGCCATCACGGGTGACATCTCGCTGGGTGCCGTGCTGCTGTTTGCCATCGTCTTCTTCTGGACCCCGCCGCACTTCTGGGCACTGGCGCTCATGTTGAAGCGCGACTACTCCGAGGCCGACGTACCGATGCTGCCGGTGGTCTATGGCGAGCGGGCCACCCGTCTGCAGGTGCTGCTGTGGACCGTGCTCATGGCCGGTGTCACGCTGCTGCCGGTGGCTGCGGGTACCGCTGGGATCATCTATCTGATCAGTGCCGTGGTGCTGAACGTGGTGTTTCTGTACTCGGCATGGCGCTTGGAGCGGGGCGATACGCAGCGTGCCTGGGCCGCTGTCACCTTCCACTTCTCGCTCCTCTACCTCGCGCTGTTGTTTGTGGCGCTGGCTGTCGACGCAGCGGTATGAGCAAACGCCGCCACGGTTTCGGGGGGCTGGCCTTCTTCGGCACCCCGCTCGGCATCGTCTTTTCGACCGTGCTCATCGACCTCATCGGCTTCGGCATCGTCATCCCGCTGGTGCCGTTGTACGCAGAGAAGTTTGGGGCATCGGTCATCCAGATCGGAATTCTCACCGGCTCGTATGCGCTGATGCAGTTGATCTTCGCGCCCATCTGGGGGCGCGTGTCCGATCGCTACGGCCGCCGCCCGGTAATCCTCGGATCGCTTATCGGAACATCAGTGGCATGGCTCATGTTCGGGTTCGCTGGCGCCCTGTGGATGCTGTTCTTCGCCCGCATCCTCGACGGCATCTCCGGTGCGTCCTACGCCGCCGCTCAGGCGTACGTGGCCGATATCACCACCGACAAAGAGCGCGTGCGGGGGATGGGGCTGATCGGCGCGGCGTTCGGTCTGGGGTTCATCATCGGGCCGGGTATCGGCGCGCTGTTCGCGCTCATCGATCCGCGCGCACCATTTATCGTCGCGGCCGCAGCTGCGATGGGCAATTTCTGCCTGGCGTGGAAGCGCCTGCCCGAGACGCGCCCGCGAGGCAGCCGCGTGGGCGCGTCGGAGTCGCGTTGGAGCGCACTGGGGAGCGCCGTGACATCCCGAGCAATTGGTCCGCTCATCTGGATCTCGTTCCTCGGCAGCCTGGGCTTTGTGGGAATGGAGTCGGTCTTCGCGCTGTATGGCAGTCGGCAATTCGGGTTTGGCCTGGCCCAGACTGGCCTCGTCTTCGTGTTCATCGGCGTGTTCGCCGCAATCGTGCAGGGCGGGCTGGTGCACCGGCTCACCGATCGCGTGGGGGAGTGGCCGATTCTGCGCACCGGTCTCTGGCTCACCTCAGCCGCGCTCATCCTGATGGGGCTGGTGTCAAACGTCTGGGCGCTGTTTCCCGTGCTCATTCTGCTGGCGCTCGGGTCGGGCCTTGTGTTTCCCACGATTTCGGCCCTCGTCAGCCAGCGAACACCCGATGCCGCGCAGGGGGGCACTCTGGGCGTTCTGGCATCTGCCGGGGGGCTCGCGCGGCTTATCGCGCCCATCGGCGCCACAGTGCTCTTTCAGGTTGTGGGCATCTCGTCACCGCTCATCATCGGCGGACTGCTGTTCGCCGTGTGCGGCGTGATGGCCACCAGCAAATTGGTACGTGTCGCCCCCGCCGGGTGATGTGCTGAGAAATCTGTGAAATCCCGAAGGGGAATCAGGGACAAGCGCCCCCCCAACCGGGGGCGCTCCGTCGCCTGATCACGGGCATCGCGCCCCCCACCCGGTAGTAATGTGGCCCCCGTGTACAAGAGCAAGCACACCCTCCCGCTGGTCATCATCGGGGTCATTGTTGCCGCACTCACGGCAGCGCAGGCCCTTCTCATCGATTGGCTGCCGCCCGCCGCCAGCGAGCAGGCTGGCCGCACCTCCACGCTCTTGACGTTCCTCTTCTGGTCGAGCGCCGTCTTCTTCGTTCTCATCACGACGGTGATCATCTATTCGGTCTGGAAGTTCCGCGCGCCCAAGGGCGATATGAGCGATGGCCCGCCAATTCATGGCAACACCAAACTCGAGATCGTGTGGACCGCGGTTCCTTCAGTCCTCCTCGTTGTGGTGGCCATCTACGGCTATATCGTGCTTGAGCGCAACGAGGCGGTCGCCGCCGACGCGCTCAAGGTGGACGTCTACGCCCAGCAGTTCGCGTGGAGCTACGGCTACCCCGGTACGGGCATCCAGACCGGTGTCCTCGTGGTTCCGGAGGGCCGCCAGGTGGAGTTGCACGTGCGTGCCCGCGACGTCATCCACAACTTCTGGGTTCCCGAGTTCGGCATCAAGGGCGACGCCGTTCCCGGCATCGACCACGTGCTGTGGATCAACCCCACCAAGGTGGGTACCTATCCTGTGGTGTGCTCAGAGCTGTGTGGTGTGGGCCACAGCGTGATGCGTTCCAAGGTGGAGGTCGTCACGCCCGCCGCCTTCCAGACCTGGCTCACCAAGAGCAAGGCCGGCGTCACTCAGGGAACGGCCCAGAGCGCCGCCGCTGCCACGGCCGCGAACGCCCCCGCTGCCACGGCCGCGAACGCCCCCGGTGACGTCGCCGCGGGCAAGACCGTCTTTGAGGCGAAGTGCGGCGGCTGCCACGCGGGTCTCGGCACCGAGGCCGGCGGCGTGGGCCCGAAACTCACGGGCCTGCCTCTCACCCTCGCCGGCGTCAAGACACAGATCACAAACGGTAAGGGCATCATGCCCGGCGGGCTCGTGTCCGGTACGGACATGGACAACGTTGCCGCCTACGTGATGTCGATCAACTAGCCCCGACCCCAGCCGAACAGAGCGAACACACACACATGGCAACGCACGCACCCGCACAATCTCCTTCGGGACACGTACATCACGAGGACCCGCGCTCGGTGGCCTTCTGGTGGCGCCGCGCCATCGTCTCGTCGGTTGTCGGCGTGCTGTTCGCGTTCCTGCTCGTGTTCATGGTGCGCGCCATCTTCGGTCTCGACCCGCTGTGGCAGGGCAACGTCGTGGCAACGGTCGCCGGCTTTTTTGGCGGAATCGGATTCCTTTACGGCATCGGCTGCTTTGACTACTGGTTGACCTGGGCCAAGGGTCGCCCGGTGTCGTCTGAGGACCACTCGTTCCACGGTGTGAGCAACTGGAAGCAGTACTTCCGGATCAACACCGACCACAAGGTCATTGGCATTCAGTACATGACCATGACCCTGTTCTTCATGCTCGTTGGCGGCATCATGGCGCTGCTCATCCGCACCGAGCTTGCGGCCCCGGGCCAGCAGATCGTGGACGGCCAGACCTATAACGGCCTGCTGAGCATGCACGCCACGCTCATGATCTTCGTATTCGCCGTGCCGGTATTCGGTGGTATTGCCAACTACGTGCTGCCCATCATGTTGGGCGCCAAGGACATGGCGTTCCCCCGCCTCAACGCTCTGTCGTTCTGGTTTCTCCCGGTTGCAGGCTTCATGTTCCTGGCCTCGATGTTCACCGGCATGTTCGGTGCCGCATGGACGGCCTACCCGCCGCTGGCGTCGCAGGGCACCGCCGGACAGACGCTCTTTGAGCTGGGTGTGCAGTTTGCTGGCGCGTCATCCATCGCCACGGCAATCAACTTCCTGGCGACCATCGTCACCATGCGTGCGCCGGGCATGACCATCTGGCGCATGCCGATTCTCGCGTGGGCCACAGGTGTCACCAGCGTGCTCGCGGTGTTCGCCACGCCGTTTATCGCCGGCTCGCAGTTCCTTACGATGTTCGACCGCGTCATGGGCACGAACTTCTTCGTGCCTGATCAGGGCGGCGACGTCATCATGTATCAACATATTTTCTGGTTCTACAGCCATCCAGCGGTGTACATCATGCTGTTGCCGGGCTTCGGGATCATCAGTGAGGTCATCGCCACCTTCGCCCGTAAACCGCTCTTCGGCTATCGGGCCATGGCGTTTTCGATGGTGGCCATTGCGGTGCTGGGATTCGGCGTGTGGGCCCATCACATGTTTGTGTCGGGCATGGCCGCCTGGCTGCGCGTGCCGATGATGATCACCACCATCATCATCGCGGTGCCTACCGGGGTGAAGATGTTTTCGTGGGTCGCCACCCTCTGGCGGGGGAAGATCCATATGAAGGCGCCCATGCTGTGGGCGATGGGGTTCCTGTTCACGTTCCTTATCGGTGGTCTGTCGGGCGTGTTCAACGGCATCGTGCCCGCCGACATCCAGCTGTCAGACACCTACTTCATTACCGCGCACCTGCACTATGTGCTGTACGGCGGCAGCGTGTACACAGTCTTCGCGGGCATCTATTACTGGTTCCCCAAGGCGACCGGCAGGATGCTGAACGAGCGGCTGAGCCAGTGGCACTTCTGGCTCACCTTTATCGGCACGCAGATCACCTTCATGCCCATGCACTGGCAGGGGCTGCAGGGAATGCCCCGCCGCGTGGCCGACTACGACCCCCGCTTCGCGACCGTCAATGCCATCGAGACTGTCGGCTCGTACATGCTCGGCATCGCGACAATTATTTTCGTCTACAACATCGTCATGTCGCTGCGGAAGGGCGATCCCGCCCCATGGAATCCCTGGCGCGGCCGCACGCTGGAGTGGATGGTGAGTTCTCCACCATCGCTCTTCAACTTCGACGTCATTCCGCAGGTTGTGGGTGGCCCGTACCAGTACGGAATTCCTGACGCGCGCCACGCAGTGGTGTTCGCTCCCGAGAAGTTCGGCGGTGAACTCACGGAGGACACGCGCTATCCGGTGCTGGTGGTGGCCAATGACACGCTCGCCTCGCAGGGGCTCATCGACGAAATCCGTTCGCGCGATGCCGATGGCCTGTGGTCATTTGAGTTCCTCGTGCCAGTGGGTGACGGCGATCGCGCCGTGGCCGAGCGCCGCCTTGCGAACACGCTGGCAATTCTCGCCGGGTATGGCATCGCCGCGACCGGCCGTGTGGCCGATGGCGAGGTCATTGCGCTGGCTGGCGACGAGGGCAAGTCGCGTCAGCCGTACGAGATCCTGGTCGTCACGCTGCCCACGGCATCCAGCGCGTGGATGCGCCAGGACGCCGTGGACCGAATCCGCAAGCGCTCCGGAATCGCCACCAGCCACTTCGTGGTGAGGGGTGACGACGCCCGCGCATTGACGGCCGCGTCGGCCCTGCCGCTTACGATGATCGTGGCTACCGATGCCGTGGGTGCCGACGCACTCGCCGGCGTGGTGATGGCCCGTTTCGATGCCCAGCCTGCCCGATTCACCATCATCTGCCCGCTCGATCTGCCGCAGCCGCGTTGGGGCAGCGAGTCGAGCGAGATCCGCCGCCAGGCCGGTGAGCGCATGACGGCAACCATCAACGCCCTCGTTTCGGTTGGCGTGCAGGTGCAGGGTGAGGTCATGGATGACGGCCCGGCCACCGCCCTGCCGCTTGCGATCGACGCCTTCGGGCCCGCCCAGATCTTGGTGGCGGGCGTGAATGGCGAGGCTGCTGCGCTGGTCGACGCAGCGACCGCGGCCGCGGGGGACACCCCGGTCGAAACTGTCGATCTCGGCGCCCCCGCGGGAAGCGCGTAGTGGCCACGACCACCGGTCATGTTCCCGCCCCATCACACGGGCAGGACACCCACGGCAAGAAGCACGGCCTGAATGCCGAGCTCATCGGCATGCTGCTGTTCATCGGCTCAGAGTTGATGCTGTTCGCATCGCTGTTCACCGCCTACTTCTTTATTCGGTATGGCGTGAGCAATGAGGTATGGCCACCGCTGAAGCAGAATGGCGAGCCATTTGAACTGCCGGTGATGCTCACCGGGGTCAACACGCTCATTCTGGTGGCGTCGTCATTCACCCTGTGGTGGGGCGAGAAGCGCCTCAAGGCGGGCGACCGCACGGGCCTGATCCGGGGCCTATGGGTGACCATTCTGATGGGCGGCACGTTCCTCATCATTCAGTTCAATGAGTACGCACACCTGGGCTTCACGCCTCAGGACAAGGCGTTCTCGGGCGCGTTCTATGCCCTCACCGGCTTCCATGGCGCGCACGTGGCGGTGGGCCTTATCGTCCTCTGTATGTGCCTTCGTCGTGTGTACAAGAACGACTTCACGGCCACCCAGCACACCCCGCTGGCCGCCGGGTCGTACTACTGGCACTTCGTTGACATCGTCTGGGTGCTGCTCTTCCTCCTCGTCTACGTGATCTAGGGACACCGTGCGCTCACGCCTCATCGCCACTTCGACCGCTCTGCTGATTATCGGCACCGCTGGATTCCTCACGGGATGCGGCGGGGCGCAGACGGCGCTCGACACCGCGGATACCGCTGCTGGCAAGACCAAGTTCGTCGGCTCATGCGGCGGCTGCCACACGCTGGCCGATGCCGGCACCAAGGGTCAGCTCGGACCCAACCTTGACGACTCCTTCCGTGCGTCACGTGAGCAGGGCTTCGAGGAGACGCAGTTCTATGGGGTCGTCAAGCGCTGGATCGCGATTGCCCCTGCGGCACCGCTTCCCGGCAGCTACCAGGGGATGCCGCAGAACCTGGTGACGGGATCCGACGCCGAGAACGTGGCCGCATACGTGGCCATCGCGGCGGGTACCAAGCCCACCAGCGACGTCGTGGCCATCACCCCTGCGGTTGCGGGCACGGCGCCCGGCTCGGGCTCGGGCCCTGCCACTCCCGCCGACGGGGGCGCAACCGCGCCGTAATGCCGGAGGACGCCGCGACCCTTGACGGCGCGCGCGTCCTCGTGACCGGCGCGTCCCGCGGCTACGGCGCGGCGATTGCCCGCGCGCTCGCCGCGGAGGGCGCGTACCTCATCATCACGGCCACCGACACCGGTCGGCTGGCATCCACTGCCGAGGCATGTCGCGCACTCGGGGCCGGTGGCGTGGAGTGCTGTGCGCTCGATCTGGCTGATGCCACGTCGGTGGACGCACTCACCGATGCCATCACCACGTTGGTCCCCCGTCTGGAGGGAGTGGTGCTGAGCGCGGCCATTCTGGGCGCCCGGGGCCCCATCGCGGATATCGCACCCGCCGACATCGAGGCCGCGATCACTGTGAATGTCACCCACCAGTTGCGCCTGATGCACGGCCTTCTGCCGCTCGTGGCGAGCGGAGCGGGCGTGGTGATCATCACGTCGGGCGCTGCGTCCAAGCCGGGCCGAGGCGCCTACGGATTGACCAAGGGGATGCTGGACGTGGCCGCCGATGTGCTGCGCGCGGAGTGGGCGGGTCGCGATGTGCGGGTGGTACGCGTGAACCCTGGGCCACTTCGCACCGACATGCGCGCCGCCGTGCACCCGGAGGAGGATCCGGCCACGGTGCCACCGCCATCGGAGCGTGTGCCGCCGGTGATCGCGGTGCTGAAGGGGGCCGACCCCGGCCCGTGCATTCAGGCCGCAGAGTGGGGCCTGTCATGAGCGCATCCGACCCCAGATCGAGC
>CAMCOB010000050.1 GCA_945876305.1 Bifidobacterium breve | reverse complement strand
GCCGGGTATGCCAGCCCCCGCTCGATCAGGCTGCCGATGAGCGCCACGATCTCGTCCATCGTGTCGGTGACCTTCGGCTCGGCGTCGGGGCGCCCCAGACCCAGCAGGTCGGTGTCCTCCACGTACTGCCGGGCGCAGCGCTCCGCCAGTTCCGTGGACGGCACTCCCTCAGCCCGTGCGGCGTCATAGATCTTGTCGTTGACGTCCGTAATGTTGATAACCAGACGGCAGCGCTCGCCACGTCGCTCGAGGTAGCGCCTTAGCAACGAGAACACCACGAATGGCCGGGCGTTGCCGATATGGATGCGCGAGTACACGGTGGGCCCGCATGCGTAGATGCCGATGACGCCGTTGGCATCGGGGTGCAGCGGTTCGGCGCCCCCCGTCAGGGTCGAGTGGAGCCTGACGGTCATGCGGGTATCTCGACCAGCGCCACGGCCTGGCAACCGATGCCCTCGCCGCGACCGATGGATCCCATGCCGTCAGTGGTGGTTGCGTGCACCGACACGGGCGCACCCACGAGCGCCGTGAGCGCCTGCTCCATGGCCTGCCGATGCGGGCCGATTCGCGGACGCTCGCACATGACGATCACGTGCACGTTCGCCGGGATCGCGCCTTGGTCGCGGAGCCGTCCCATCACGTGGGTGATCATCTGTGCCCCAGTGACGCCCGCCCATTCGGCGGTACCGGGAAACAGCACCCCGATGTCGGGGCCGCCCGATGCGGACAACAGGGCGTCACAGACCGCATGCGCAACGACGTCGCCATCGGAGTGGCCAGCCAGGCCGGCGTCGTGCTCCACCTCCAGCGTGCCGAGCATCAGGGGGCGGCCTGCCTCCAGGCGGTGCGCATCGGCGCCCATTCCAACTCTTAGTCCCATGTGATCGCCACCTGCTCGGGTTCACGTGCGCGAAAGCGCGTGATCGTCTTATAGCCAGCGCCACGCAGGGCCGCCACGGCCGTGGGGTAATCCCGGGCGACATCCTCCGGACGGTGGGCGTCGCTCGACAGCGTCACCGGCACGCCGGCGCGACAGAAGGCTGCCAGCCAGTCCGGGTCGGGATACAACTCGCCGATGGGCTTCCTGAGCCCCGCAGATGAGCACTCCACCGCCACGCCGCAATCGGCGATCGCCGCAATGACCTCATCCCGCCGCCCGGCAAGGTGGGCGGGCATCCGGGTTCCGAACACCTTTGGCAGATCGGGATGCGCGAGGACGTCAAACAGGCCGCTGACTGCGGCTGCTGCCAGTTCGTCGAGGTACCGCCCCCACGTCTCATCGGCCCCCAGGTCGTCCCAGCAGGGGTAGTCGGGATGATCGACGGCCAGATCTCCCAGCCAGTGCACTGACCCGAGGACGATGTCGAAGGGGTGAGCAGCAAGCAGGGCGCGGGTGTCATCCACCCGATCCGGGATCCAATCCATCTCAATCCCGACGAGCACCGGCAGGCCACCATCGCGGGCCGCGATAAGGGCATCGCAGTGGGCGCCCAGGTCCTCAGTGGCCTCACCCTGCCACCACGGGTTGGGGTGCCAGTGGCGCACGTCAGCGAATCGGTGCACGTGCTCAGTGATTGCAATCTCGGAGACCGCGCGGGCGCGGGCCTGATCCACATACCGGCAAATCCATCCCGGCGACCGTGCGCCACCCTCGCGATCCCAGCGCGGTCGGTCGGCGTCGCGGGCCTCCTCGCCATCAGGCTGCAGGTGGAGGTGGTAGTCAGTCAGCACGGGCGGGGCACGTTACGCGATACGTGATCCAGCGAGGAGGACCTCAACGAGCGCCAGGTCAGCGGGCACGGTCACCTTGGTGTTGGGTGATTGCGGGTTCACGAGCGCCACCATCACGCCCCGGCGCTCAGCCATTCCCGCGCAGTCGGTGGCTGTGTCCAGCTCGATTGGGTCGGCCTCCGCGAACATGCGGCGGATGACATCGGCCCGGAAGGCCTGAGGGGTCTGCGCGCGCCACAGCCCCACGCGATCGATCGTGCGGTCAATCATGCCGTCAGCCCCCTCGCGCTTGAGCGTATCGGTCACCGGAGCCGCGGCGATCGCACCATCGTGGAACGCGAGCTGTGCGAGCACACGCTCCGCAATCGCGGGCGTGACAAGCGGCCTGGCGGCATCGTGCACAAGAATGGCGTCCACGTCGGTTGGCAGGGCCGCGATCCCGGCCGCCACCGAGCGCTGACGTGTTGCTCCGCCGGGCACGATCGCGTGCACATGCACCATGTCGCCGATGGCAGCGGCAATCGCCTTCTCCTCGCCGGGCGGCGACACGATCACCAGCGCGTCCACACCACGGGCCGCGGACAGGGCAATGGCGCACCACGCCACAAGCGGCCTGCCCGCCGCCTGCACAAGTGCCTTGGGCAGGTTGGCACCAAGCCTCTCGCCAGATCCCGCTGCCACGATGATCGCGCCCGCGCCCATGCGCCTCTGCCGACCGGCCGTCAGACCGAGCCAGGCCGGCGGGCGAAGATCATCTTCCCCGACGGGTTCTGGATGATGCTGGTCACCTCAACGTCGTGCGCGGCGTCCCCCACCAGTGAGCGCCCGCCCTCAACCACGACCATGGTGCCGTCGTCGAGGTAACCCACGCCCTGGTCGTACTCGCGCCCCTCGCGGATCACGCGCACGTTCAGCGACTCACCGGGCAGCACCGCAGGCTTGAGTGCATTCGCCAACTCATTGACGTTGAGCACTTCGATGCCCTGGATACGGGCCACCTTGTTGAGCGCGTAATCGGTGGTGACGATTGAGCCATGCAGGTCGCGGGCGAGGCTCACCAACTTGGCGTCCACCCCATCCACACCCGGCTGGTCACCGCTGCGGATCTGCACGCGGCTCTCCCCCACGGCCTTCAGTTCCTCAATCAGGTCGAGGCCTCGGCGACCGCGCGCACGCTTTTCGGGGTCGGTGGAGTCGGCCACGCGGTGCAGCTCTTCAACCACGAAGGTGGGAACGATGATCTGCCCCGGGAGAAACCGCGCGCGGGCAATGTCGATGATGCGGCCGTCGATGATCGCGCTGGTGTCGATGATGCGCGGCGGAACGGTGGCAGAACTGCGGGACCTGATGCCCACGAGGCGCAGGATGTCGGCGTGCTTCCGCGCGGCGATGCGCGTGAAGATGTAGGCCACCAGCAGCACGACGGGCAGCAACAGGTAGGGGCCGACGACCGGCAGGCGGGCAACGGCGATTCCGGCGAGCGCGGCTGCCAGAAGGCCCACCACGAGTCCGATGGCGCCCACGGCGAGTTCCCCGGCCGAACGCTTGTCGGCCGCCGTGTCGATGGCGCGCATGCGGGACGGAAGCCAGCGCCCGATAACCCCGCCGATGCCCCACCCCACGAGTGCGCCGATGATGATGGCGCCGATGTACACCGGGTACTGGAGCGCATCGCCCACAAGATCACCGAAGTCGATTCTGCGGCCCACCTGATACGCCCCGAGCGCCCCGAGCAGGGCGAGAACGGACTGGGTGACCCTCAGCACCACGGGATTGGCCGACCGGCGCCGGGGCTGTGGGCCGGGATACGGCAGGCCGAATGGTTCCGCGGGTGGGCGGGGGGGCTGCCCATCGCCACGATCGGGTGGTGGGTCGGTCACCGGTACCCCGGTTCCATGTCCATCAGTTGACGTCGCCATCACCCCCTTCCGGCTTGGTTCCTGTCGCCGATCGCCGCATGACGGAACGGATTTCCACGTACCACCCCATGCTTCCTTCGTACATCACGCAGCATGCGGCCTGCGAGCATTGCATGCGGAGGGTGTCCCGTCATCCCCCCATGGGCCGAAATGCCTCTCTGATGGCGTCTCTGAGCTCCACGGCGGGGTGCACAATCGCCGGGCGGGGCCCGGCTTCGACCGAATCGCCGAGTGGCCCGGTAAGGGCCCGCGCCACGGAGTGGTCTGCCGACACCCGCAGACGGCGCCCGGCATGACTCACCGGGCGCAGTGCCCCGGTAAGTCCGATTTCGCCCATCGCTGCCACGGGGCCTGGCAATGGTTCGTTTTTCGCGGCACTCGCCACGGCGAGAGCGATGGCGAGATCGGCGGCCGGGTCGGGCGCGCGGGCACCACCGGCCACGCTCACGAACACGTCCTGGTCGCCTACGCGCACACCGGCGTGGCGGCCCATTACCGCCAGCACCTGCGCCAGTCGCGTGCGGTCAATACCGCCGGCCACCCGGCGTGGCGGCACGATGTCGGTGGGGCCCACCAACGCCTGCACCTCCACCAACACGGCGCGTGTGCCCTCGATGGCGGGGAACAGACACGAGCCAACGCGCTCACCGGCTTCGGCGAGATAGATATCGGATGGATCGTCCACCGAGACAAGCCCCTCGGTGCGCATCTCGAGGATGCCGGTCTCGTTGGTTGACCCAAAGCGGTTCTTCAATGCCCGCAGCACGCGCTGGGCCCGTACGCCGTCACCCTCAAAAGAGATCACAGCATCCACCAGGTGCTCGAGCAGGCGGGGGCCCGCGAGGCCACCGTCCTTGGTGACCTGCCCCACCAGAATCATCGCGATGTCACGCGACTTCGCGATGCGCACCAGTTCAGCGGTGACATGCCGCACCTGGGCCGGGCTGCCGGGGGCGCTGTCGAGCGAATCCGACGTGAGCGTCTGCACCGAGTCGATGGCGCAGATGCCGGGGGGGCTCGCCTCAAGCAGTTCGGCAATCGCCTCGAGACGAGTTTCGGGGTACACGATGATGGCATCGCACGATGCCGTAAGCCGCTGGGCACGGGCGCGCACCTGAGCGGGAGACTCCTCGCCGGTCACCAGCAGGGCGGGACGGGAGGTTGACATGTGGGCGAGGGCCTGCAGCACCAGTGTGCTCTTGCCGATCCCCGGCTCGCCGCCAATGAGCACAAGGGAGCCCGGCACGATGCCTCCCCCCAGCACGCGATCCAGTTCGGATACGCCTGTGGGAATGCGCTCCTCAGTAAGGGCGCGTACCTCAGACAGCGGGATGGCTCTGGGACCGGCAACCGACACCGGTCCGCGTCGCCCCGGGGACGACGGTGCCGCCCCCTCCTTCAGCGTGTCCCACTCCCCGCAGGCCGGGCACTTGCCCAGCCAGCGAGGTGACACGTGCCCGCAGCCGTCACACTGGAATCGGCTGCGGGCACGCGGCGGGCTCAGGGATTACTCCGCGTCGTCGGCCGGCTCGGCATCTGCGCCGACGGCCGCGGCAACGACCTCGGGCTCAGCCGGAGCAGGCGGGGGCTCGGTGCGGTCCATCCGCATCACGTCGCCGTCACGGTCGCACACAATGACCAACCCCTCGGTGAGCGTTCCGTGCAGCAGCTCGTCGGCCAGCGGGTCCTCGATGAGGCGCTGGATCGCGCGGCGGAGTGGCCGGGCACCCATTGCCGGGTCGTAGCCCTCATCCACCAGCAGATCCTTCGCCGCGTCGGTGAGCTGGAACGACACACCCTGGTCGGCCATCTGCTTCTGCAGACGCACCAGCATGAGGTCGATGATCTCCTTGATCTCTGCCTTGGTCAGCTGGTGGAAGACGATGATCTCGTCGATGCGGTTGATGAGCTCGGGCCGGAAGGCCTTCTTGAGCTCACCCATGATGCGGCCCTTCATGTCCTCATACGCCATACCGCCACCCTCCTCAGCCACGCTGAAGCCCAGCGGGGTGGTGCGGGTGATGGTGGCGGCGCCGATGTTCGACGTCATGATCACGATGCAGTGGCGGAAGTCCACCACGCGACCCTGCGCATCCGTGAGGCGTCCGTCCTCGAGGATCTGCAGGAGGATGTTGGACACCTCTGGGTGTGCCTTCTCAATTTCGTCGAGCAGCACCACTGAGTACGGCTTGCGACGAACCTGCTCGGTGAGCTGCCCGCCTTCGTCGTAACCCACGTAGCCGGGAGGCGATCCCACGAGCCTGGAGACCGCGTGCTTCTCCATGTACTCGGACATGTCCACCTGAATAAGGGCCTGCTCGTCGCCGAACAGGAACTCAGCCAGCGTGCGGGCGAGCTCGGTCTTGCCCACGCCCGACGGGCCCAGGAAGATGAATGAGCCAGCAGGCCGCTTGGGGTCCTTGATTCCCGCACGGGCGCGACGGATGGCGCGGCTGGCGGCGGTGATGGCCGCCTCCTGGCCGATGACCCGCTTGTGCAGCTCCTCTTCCATACGCAGCAGCTTCTGCGTTTCGGCCTCGGTGAGCTTGAACACCGGGATACCGGTCCACATGGAGACGATGTCGGCAATCTCCTCCTCGCCAATGGACGGCCGCGGAGCATCCTCGGCCTTCCACTCCTCCTCGAGGTCACGCTTCTTGTTCGTGAGGCGCCGCTCCGTGTCACGCAGATTGGCGGCCTTCTCGAACTCCTGCGCCTCGATGGCGGCTTCCTTGTCCTTGCGCACGGTCTCGATCTCGTCCTCGAGCTCGCGGTACGACGGCGGGGCCGTCATGGTGCGGATGCGCATGCGACTGCCGGCCTCGTCGATGAGGTCGATGGCCTTGTCGGGCAGGAAGCGCTCCGAGATGTAGCGATCCGACAGCACCGCAGCGGCCTCAAGGGCCTCGTCGGTGATGGTGATCTTGTGGTGGTCCTCGTACCGCTCGCGCAGACCGCGAAGAATCTGCTGGGTCTCCTCGATCGACGGCTGTTCCACCTTCACCTGCTGGAAGCGGCGCTCCAACGCGGCGTCGCGCTCGAGGTACTTGCGATATTCGTCGAGCGTGGTGGCACCCACGGTCTGCAACTCGCCGCGGGCGAGTGCCGGCTTGAGGATCGAGGCCGCGTCGATCGCGCCCTCAGCGGCACCCGCACCCACGAGATTGTGGATCTCGTCGATGAACAGGATGATGTCGCCGCGCTGGCCGATCTCCTTCATCACCTTCTTCAGGCGCTCCTCGAACTCACCGCGGTACTTCGAACCGGCGACCAGTGCCGCCAGGTCGAGCGTGTAGATCTGCTTGCCGCGAAGAAGCTCCGGCACCTGGCCCGATGAGATGCGCTGGGCCAGGCCCTCGACCACTGCGGTCTTACCCACGCCCGGCTCGCCGATGAGCACCGGATTGTTCTTGGTGCGGCGCGCCAGGATCTGCATGACCCGCTCGATCTCCTTCTGGCGACCGACCACCGGGTCGAGCTTGCCGTCCTCCGCCATCTTGGTGAGGTTGCGGCCGAACTGGTCGAGCAGCTTGCTGGACTTCTTGTCGCCGGCCTGGCCTGCGGCGGCGCCACCACCACCGCTGCCGCCACCACTCTGACCCTGTCGGCGCCCGGGGCCCGACAGCATGCGGATGATCTCGTTGCGGATCTTCTCGGAGTCGGCATCGAAGTCGGCGAGGATGCGGGCGGCAACGCCCTCGTTCTCGCGCACGAGACCAAGGAGGATGTGCTCGGTGCCGATGTAGTTGTGGCCGAGCGACAGTGCCTCGCGCAGCGCCAGCTCGAGCACCTTCTTGGCGCGCGGGGTGAACGGGATCTGTCCAGAGGTCACCTCTTCGCCCGATCCGACGATGCGGATTACTTGGGCGCGCACCTCTTCAACCGTGATCTCGAGGCCCTCGAGTACACGGGCCGCGAGGCCCTCTTCCTCACGCAGCAGCCCGAGCAGGATGTGCTCGGTGCCGATGTAATTGTGCTTGAGGGTGCGGGCCTCTTCCTGGGCCAGCACGACAACCTGACGGGCGCGTTCGGTAAAGCGTTCGAACATCGGGCCTCAATCCTTCTGATGATTCCCCTCGGGAACCTTTGCGGCGGATGAAATGGGAGTTGAACGTAGCACCGGCACGGCATCTCCCACCGGGGGATCGGTCATATCGGGTTCGCTACTTACGCATGCCTGTGGAGCCCCCTCACAGCAGGTCTCCACCTTGCGGTGGCACCGGTCGCACCACACACCGTTATGTCGCCACATCAGGCCGGCATCACATGCCGGGCATGCACCCATCTCCATTATCGGATTATCGCACGCCGGGTCGGATCACCCGGGGGTTCGGGTCGCAAGGGCCCCCGAAACGCGAAGCGGCGCCCCGAGGGGCGCCGCCAGGCGATCAATCAGGTGGTGCGAAGTACGTCAGGCGTCGACGTCATCCTCGGGCGGTGCGTCACCTGCGGCGACAGCCACGGGCTCCTCGATGACCTCGGCCTCAACGACCTCGATCTCCGTGCCATCCGACTCGATGATGTCCGTCTCGACAACGTCGATCACGGCGCCATCGACGTCCACGAGCTCCTCAGTGATGATGATCTCCTCATCACCAGCAGGGGCGCCCTCCACCGCGACAGGGATCGGGTTCGCGGCGCGATGCGCCTTGACCGAACGGTCCTGGTCGGGGTACGGCAGCAGGCCCATCATGCGGGCGCGCTTCACTGCCTGAGCGAGCTGCGTCTGCTGGCGACGGGACAGGCCCGTGATCCGGCGGGAACGAAGCTTGCCCCGCTCGGACAAAAAACGCCGGAGCGACGGGAAATTCTTCCAGTCGAGCTCCTCGGCAGAAAGAAGGGGACGACGCTTGCGAGGCGCGGTCGCCCCACCCTTCTTCTTCTTGATCCGCCCGCGTCCGCGCGGCTTCGCCATGTGACCTTCCAGTTCGGACTGCTCTTAGAAACGGCGCGGGACGCTATCACTTCAGCGACCTCCCGTGCCAGCTCCTCCAGTATTGGGTGCCGCTAATTCCTCATCGCAGGGAAGAGGATGACTTCACGGATCGAATGGCGATCCGTCAGCA
>CAMCOB010000049.1 GCA_945876305.1 Bifidobacterium breve | reverse complement strand
TGCCGGCTGGGTCATGCCGTCCTCAAGTTCAACGCCATCACGCAGTTGCCGTACGCCAGCCGCTGATACCCGACCGGCCACCATGGCCTCGTAGGTCTTGGGCACCTTCGAACTGGGGTGCATCAACTGGTGGGCCAGATCACCGTCGTTGGTGATGAGGAGCAGGCCCGTGGTGTCGATGTCGAGCCGCCCGACGGGGTACAGGCGCACGTCGTTGGGCATGGGGTCGAGCACCGTGGGCCGCCCTTCAGGGTCGTATGCCGTTGACACCATTCCCATGGGCTTGTTGAGCATGTAGGTGTGGATGGGCTCGGGGTTCACGGGATTGCCGTCCACCGTCAGGCGGTCGGTGCTCTGCACCACCTGGCCCACGTGGGCCACCTCGCCATTTACTGTCACACGCCCTTCGGCCACCAGCAACTCGGCCGCACGCCTGCTGGCCACCCCGGCCTGGGCAAGGGCGCGGTGCACCCTCATGCCCTCAGGGCTCACCGGTCTCAGCCTCCGCGATGAGCTCGGCCTGCTGCAGGCGGGCACGTATTGCCTGCGCCTCGGGCCCGGTGAGCTCAAACCGCTCAAGCGTGGGCAGGTCGCCGCGCCGCGCGAGCCCGAATCGTTCAAGAAAGTGCGTGGTGGTCTGGTAGCGCGCGGGCCCGTTGGGCTGGGCGCGGTCGCCCTCCTCAATCAATCCGCGGTCAAGAAGGCTGGTGACGGTGGAATCGACATCCACACCGCGCAGGCGGCCGATTTCGCGACGGGTCACGGGCTCCAGATATGCGACGACCGCCAGAGTCTCGAGCGCGGCGGGCGACAGGCGATCCTCGCGCGGCCGGGCACGCAGACGGTCGCAGATGGGCGCCAGATCGGCACGGGTGCGAAGCGCCCAGCCCCCGGCCACCTCGGCAAGCTCCAGCCCAGTGCCCTCGGCGTGGCGCTCACGAAGTTCGTCGAGCGCGCGATTCACCTCGGCGGGCGACTCGTCGGTGATCTCGATGAGAGTTGGCTGATCGAGTGGCTCGGGCGCGATAAACAGCAGGGCCTCAATTGCGCGGGCGAGCTCGGTCATCTCACGCCCGTGATGAGGATGTCGCCAAATGGCACGTCCTGGCGCAGCTCGGCCTCGCCGCGGCGCACGAGCTCAAGCGCAGCGAGCAGCGTAAGGGCCTCCTCCAGACGATCGCAGTCGACCACCATGGAGTCGAACGACACCTCGCGCAGGCGGGCGATCGATTCACGAAGCCGCCCAAGAAGTTCGGGGAGTGGGCGTCGGGCCACGCCCATATGGTCGAGCGACGGGACGGGCGGTGCCTCCACCATCTTGTCCATGGCGGCACGAAGGCGCGCCGGGTCGTCACGTACGGGTACGGGGGCGGCGGTACCGGGTGGAACCCGTCGGTAACGGGGACCCTGCGCGGCGCGCAGGCGCTCGGCAAGCCAGTGTGCGGCACGCTGAAATGGGGCGTAGGCCACCAAGCGGGCGGAGAGCGCCTCGCGCATGGCGATGGCGTCGGGGTCGGGCTCGTCCTCCACCTCTTCGCCCAGCATGCGCCGGCCCTTGAGGTCGGCCATCGCGGCCAGCAGCAGTACAAGCTGGCTGGCGGCGTCAAGATCCCACCGCTCGTCGGTGCCGGTGGTGACTGACTCCTCCACCAGATCGGCCAGCGGAAGCTCAAGAAGGTCGACCTCATCCCGCAGCAGCAGGGTGAGCAGCAGGTCGAACGGGCCCTGGAAGAGGTCGATCTCGACCTGCTGGGTGAGGGCCGCGCTGGAATCGAGTGCGGGCACGTGGCGCAGGTTACCGGTGCCCCCGGCCGTGGCACCCGCGCCATGCCCCGAAACCGTGCGATCATGCCGCCCGATGCCGATTCGCACCTCCAACAGAATCGCGGGTATTCCGCACTACGAGCCGGGGCTCACGATGGCCGAGGTCATGGCCGCGTACGGCCTCGATTCGGTGGTGAAACTGGCGTCGAATGAGAGCCCGTTCCCGCCGTTGCCAGAGGTTGAGGCGGTCATCGCCAACGCGTCGGCCCACCTCAACCGGTACCCAGATGGCGCTGCGCGCGATCTGCGGGCCGCTCTCGCCGATCGCCACGCGGTGGACGTGGATCAGGTGGCCGTGGGCAATGGCTCATGCGAGCTCATCGTGCACGCCGGTGAGGCCTTGCTGGAGCCCGGCACCACAATCATCTACGCCGAACCGTCATTTGCCATGTACCCGCACCTGGCAGCAGCGGCTGGGGCCGATGCCCTTGCCGTGCCGCTTGCCGCCGATGGTGGCCACGACCTGCCAGCAATGGCCGCGGCCGTGGACGAGCGCACGCGGCTCGCCATCATCTGCAATCCCAACAATCCCACCGGCGTGTACCGGTCGGCCGACCAGATTGAGGCATTCCTCGACGCGGTTCCCGACGACCTTGCCGTGTTGGTGGATGAGGCCTACTACGACTTTGTCGACGAGCCCGATCGCGGGCGCGTCTCGGTGCTGGCACGCACCCGCCCCAACCTGCTGGTAACGCGAACCTTCAGCAAGGCGTATGGCCTGTGCGGTCTTCGCATCGGGTACGGAATTGGCTCACAGTCGTGGGTTCGTGCCCTCGACGCGGTGCGCCAGCCCTTCAACACCAATGAGCTTGCCCAGGTTGCCGCGCTTGAGAGTCTCAAGCACCCTGCGGCCATTCAGCAGCGGGTTGACGAGGCCATTGCGGAGCGTTGTCGTGTTGCAGATGCACTCACGAAACTGGCCGTGCCCTTTACCCCGAGCCACGGCAACTTTATCCTCATGAAGCCGCCGGGCAACGGTACGGATGCCGACACGCTGCACGAGGATCTGCTCAGGCGTGGGATCATCGTGCGTAACGGCTCCGCACTGGGGTGCCCCGGCACGCTTCGCGTCACCATCGGCGCGCCCGCGGAGAACGATGCATTTCTCTCCGCACTCGGCGCCGTCGTCCCTGTCTAGACACCGAACGAGGAACAACCCGCAGCCATGATGATCGTGATGAAGCAAAGCGCGAGCGACGGACAGATTCAGTCCGTGGTCGATCGCGTCATCGCCGCCGGGGCCCAGGCCCACGTGTCGCGCGGGGAGTTCGTCACCGTCATCGGTGCCATCGGTGACGACCGCGAGATCGTCGCCCAGCTCAACCTTGAGGGCGAGGAGGGTGTGGAGCGCGTGGTGCCCATCCTCAAGCCGTACAAGTTGGTATCGCGCGAGTTCCGTCACGGCGACCTGCCTGTGGTGGTTGACGGCCGCCAGGTGGGCGGGGGCTCCTTCGGCCTCATCGCCGGGCCGTGCACCGTGGAGACCCGCGAGCAGACCCTTGAGACCGCGCGCGTCGTGAAGGCAGCCGGTGCCTGCATGCTGCGCGGTGGCGCCTACAAGCCGCGCACCTCGCCGTACACCTTCCAGGGGCTCGGCACGCCGGCGCTTGAGATCCTCGCGGAGGCCCGTGCGGAGACCGGCCTGCCCATCGTCACCGAGCTGATGGACGTACGCCAGCTCGAGGACGTGCTGGAGGTGGCCGACGTCATTCAGGTGGGTGCCCGCAACATGCAGAACTTCGACTTGATGAAGGAGATCGGCCGCACCGACAAAGCCATCCTCCTCAAGCGCGGCCTGGCAAACACCATTGAGGAGTGGCTCCTCTCGGCCGAGTACATCGCCAAGGAGGGCAACGAGCGCATCATTCTGTGCGAGCGCGGCATCCGCACGTTCGAGACCGCAACGCGCTCCACACTCGATCTCTCAGCTATTCCGGTGGCAAAGAACCTGTCAGCGCTTCCAGTGATCGTTGACCCGTCACACGCGATGGGCCGCCGCGACTTCATCCTGCCCATGGCCCGCGCGGCAGTTGCCGCGGGTGCCGATGGGCTGATCGTCGAGGTGCACCCCGAGCC
The DNA here is from genome assembly GCA_945876305.1 of Bifidobacterium breve. GTDB lineage: Bacteria > Actinomycetota > Thermoleophilia > Miltoncostaeales > Miltoncostaeaceae > SYFI01. Next base: position 4,981 of record CAMCOB010000049.1, on the reverse strand, counting down.
CGAGCACGCCCTGTGCGACGGCCCGCAGCAGATCCGTGCCGAGGTATTCGCGGCCTGGGTTGCCGACGTGAAGCGCGTGGTCGACCTCATGGGCCTGGTGATGGCGGGCGGCGAGCCCGTCCCCGCCGCGGTCTGATGGCGACGACCGGGCTTCCAGGCCCGGTCGCCCTCGTCGGCGTCGGTCTCATTGGGGGGTCCCTCGGGCTCGCCCTCATGGGCCGTGCTGGCGTAACGGATGTGCGCGGTGTTGACCCCGGCGACGGAGTCATCGCCCGTGCCACCGAGTGCGGCGCCATCTCAGCCGGCGCTGATGACCTCGTCGAGGCCGTCACGGGCGCATCGATCATCGTGGTGTGTGCTCCGGTGGGGGACATCACGGAGGTCGTGCGCCGCGTGCTGGCCGTGGCTGATTCCGACGCGGTGGTGACCGATGTGGGGTCGGCCAAGAGTCAGGTGCTCGCGGCACTCACGCCCGAGGAGCGGGCGCGGTTCTGCGGCGGCCACCCGGTGGCTGGCGGCGAGCGGGCAGGCGTCGGTCACGCCCGTGAGGACCTCTTTGACGGCGCCACGTGGTTTCTCACTCCCACCGAAGAAACCCGCCCCGACCTGCTGCAGCGGGTGCACGGCATGGTGTCGTCGGTGGGCGCAACGCCCGTGGCCGTCGACCCTGAGGTGCACGACCACCTCATGGCGCTGGTGTCGCACCTTCCGCATGTCATCGCGTCGGCGCTCATCCGCCAGGCGGCCGACACCGCGCCGCAGGGGCGCGAGGCGCTGCGCTCAGCAGGCCCGTCATTTCGCGACCTCACCCGGGTGGCCGGCGCCAACCCGGCGCTCTGGACGGACATCCTTCTCGCCAACCGCGACGCGGTGCTTGCCGAGGTGCGAAACCACCGCGCCGAATTGCTTGAGGTTGAGGAGGCCCTGCGGGGCGAAGACCGCGAGTGGCTGCAGACCTTCTTCGCCAGCGCCGCCGAGGGCCGCGAGCGCCTAATGGCGGTGGACGATTCCGCCAGTGGCGAGAGCACCTGGGTGGTCGTGGAGGTACCCAATCGACCCGGCGTGCTGTCGGAGATCGCCACAGCGCTCGGGCACGCACACATCAACATCGAAGACCTCGATCTGGTGCCCGCGGTTGCCGGCGAGCCCGCGGGCACACTCACCATCGTGGTGGATGGCGAGGAGTCGGCACGGAAGGCGGCTGCCCTGGTGGGCGAGCGCGGCTACCGTGTGATCGCCCGACCCTGACGACCGCCCCTTCCGGGGCAGCGAAAGGAGCCACATGCCGTTCTGGAACTCCTCCAAGATGGACGTGGTCCCCGAGCAGGACGCCCTGCCCGGCCGCACCGAGTCAATACGCATTCCCGTTGCGCACGAGGTGCTCGGCAACGCGCTCATCGCGCCATTTCCCGACGGCTTCGAGACCATCGTGGTGGGCATGGGCTGCTTCTGGGGCGCGGAGCGCGTGTTCTGGCAGCACGCCGGCGTGTGGACCACCGCGGTGGGCTACGCAGGCGGCTACACGCCCCACCCCACATACGAAGAGGTGTGCAGCGGGCGCACGGGCCACACCGAGGTGGTGCTCGCGGTGTACGACCCGTCGCAGACCTCGTACGGAGAGATGCTCCGCACGTTCTGGGAGGGGCATGACCCCACGCAGGGCATGGCGCAGGGCAACGACGTTGGTACCCAGTACCGGTCTGCCATCTACTGCGTTGACGAGGCGCAGAAGGTGAAGGCCGAGTCCTCGCGCGACATGTTCCAGGAGGCGCTCGACGCGTTGGGCATGGGCACCATCACCACCGAGATCGCCATTGGCGGGCCGTTCTATTACGCCGAGGCGTACCACCAGCAGTACCTGGCCAAGAACCCCAACGGGTACTGCGGCCTGGGTGGCACGGGCGTTGCGTGCCCCATCGGGGTGGCACGTCTCGGCTGATACCGACTTGCTGCCTCCGCGGCCGGTCACGGGTGACGACTTCGTCGCGGCTCGAGCGGTCGCGGACGCGTGGTTCGGGCATCCGGTCGGGCTCACGCTGCACCGGCTGTTCTTCGAGCAGCTGGGGCCGGGTGGTGTGTGGATCGCCCGCGCCGATGGGTCGCCCGCCGGCTTTCTGCTCGGCATGGTGAGCATGAGCGAGCCCGACCTGGCCTATGTGCACCTGCACGCTGTTGACCCGGCGCTCCGCGGTCAGGGAGTGGGGGCCGCGCTCTACCGCGAGTTCGGCCGACGGGCGATGGGCAGCGGCTGCACGCGCATCCGGGCGCTGGCCGCTCCGCAGCGGGAAGGATCCATTGCGTTCCACCGGGCGCTGGGCTTCGATGGGCCGCTGGTCGAGGGATTCCTCGGGCCAGGTGAGGACCGCATCGTGTTCGAGCGCGCCCTCCCCGTGCCGTGAGCGGCCTGCCGCTGCCCGAACCGGGGGCCGAGGCCCAGTGGGTGGGCGCGCACCTGAGCGGCCTCTTCATGGGCGCGGTTGCGCCCTCGAAGCGCTTCCGCGGTGGCCAGGCCGCGGCCGACGCCGCGCTCGACGCCTTCGCGGTGCGTGGGTACGCGTCCCGGCGCAGCGAGGTGTGGCCGGTGTCCGCGCGTGGCGCGTCGGGCCTCTCCCCGTGGATCCGCCACGGGCTCATCACCTTGCCCCGGGCATGGGCCCATGTGGATGGCGGCCCGGCCCGCGACGTCGATCGCTTCCGCGATGAGCTGATGTGGCAGGAGTACGCACGCCACGTGTACGCACGGCTAGGGCAGGCGATCGGCAGGCCGCTCAGGGCCGGTCCGCCCCCGTCGAAGGGGTCGGACCCCGCCCGGGCGCTCGACCCCCGAATGGCCTGCCTCGATCTGGTGGTAGGCGAGCTGGAGCGCGATGGCTGGATGGTCAATCAGTCGCGCATGTGGCTGGCGTCGCAGTGGGCTGTGCGGCACGGCCTGCGATGGCAGGACGGCGAGCTGTGGATGCGCCGGCGGTTGCTCGATGGATCGCGCGCGGCCAACGCGCTGGGATGGCAGTGGACGGTCGGCACGGCTACCGGGCGGCGCTACGGGTTCGCAAAGGGGCAGGTTGAGCGCCGGGCGCCGGGTGTGTGCGACTCGTGTGAACTGGCCCGCGCGTGCCCCATCGCGGCGTGGCCACCCGACGATGCGCCACCGCCGCTGGAGTCGTCGCCGCTCCTCAGGCGCGACCCCGACGCCGATGCCACAGCCGGGCCGCTGGCGCCCGAAGGGCCCGGAGCGGCCGAGGCCGTCTGGATCACGGCCGAGTCGCTGGGGGACGACGACCCGGCGCTGGCCGCGCACGCAGACCTGCCGGCCGTGTTCGTGTTCGACGAGGGCTACCTCACGAGCCTTCGCCCCCAGTCCAAACGGTTGGTGTTCATTGCTGAGTGCCTGGCCGACCTCGCGACGCGCCGGCCCATGGAGATTCACCGCGGCGATCCCGTGACCGTGCTGGCCGGCAGGCGACTCGCGGCCACGTATACACCCGTCCCCGGGTGGCGCGCGCGGGCTGCGGCGATCGCACCCGTTGCTGTGCACCCCTGGCCCTGGCTCAGGCGTCCGGGCCCGGGCAGCGTGGCCTCGTTCAGCGCGTGGCGGGGGGTCGGGCGGGAAGGGCGGCGAGGAACGCGAAGATCTCGCGGCTGAGCGACCCGCCCCGCCAAGGTTCATCGCGTTTCACCGGGCACTTGGTTTCGACGGGCCGCTGGTGGCCGACGACCTCGGTGCGGGGGAAGGCCGCATCGAGGTCGAGAGGCCGCCGCCCATTCGGTAGCCGGCGTGGCCGGTTGGTGCAACAACCTCGAGTTGAGCACAGCGATCGAGAGTGGTGATACAAGTATCGGTATGGGCCGTCCTCCCCCTCGACTCTCCGCACTGCTTGCTGCTGTCCTCGCCGCGACCATTGCCCTGCCCATGGCCCTACAGGCAGCCCCCGCTGTTCGCGCACCGGTGGTCACCGGCGACGCCCAGGTGGGCGCCACCCTCACCGCAGCGGTCGCGACGCCTGCGGCCAAGGGCACCAAGTACCTCTTCAAGTGGCAGACCCAGAAGAAGGTGACCGTCAAGAAGAAGGCGGTGATCAAGTGGGTGGCCATCTCTGGGGCGGGCAAGGCCATCTTCGTGCCTCCCGCTGGGCTCAGGGGCGCAAAAGTGCGCGCGTGCGTGAAGGCCAAGGGAGCGGCATCCGCCTGGAAGTGCTCAGGCGCCAAGGTTGTTTCTGCAGCAGTTTCCGGCACAAGTCCATCCGGAGCAACGCCAGCACCTGCAGCACCAGCACCTGCAGCACCGGCACCTGCAGCACCCGCACTGCCCGACCCGCTCAGCATCAACTACTTCACCCAGCGGTTTGTCACCGGATCGGCGAGCACGCTCCTTCCGGCAATCATCACCGGTGGATCAGGAGCCAAGCGCTTCCAGGTAAGTGCGGGCACGCTCCCAGACGGCGTCACCTTCGACCAAGGAACCGGCACCTTCACCGGCCCTGGGGCCTCGGCCTGGAACTTCAGGGCCACCCAGATCACCGCAGGCGGCGCCAACACCTGTGCCCTCACCACCTCCGGGGGCGTCAAGTGCTGGGGGTATGGCGGCAGTGGCCAGCTCGGCAATGGCCTAACGCCCTTTACCCAGAGCACCCCGGTGAATGTGGTTGACACAGGTGGCAGCGGAACCCTCTCAGGCATCACCCAGATCACCGCAGGCAACTCCCACACCTGTGCCCTCACCACCTCCGGGGGCGTCAAGTGCTGGGGGTATGGCAGCAATGGCCAGCTCGGCAATGGCCTAACGCCCAGTGCCCAGAGCACCCCGGTGGATGTGGTTGCCACAGGTGGCAGCGGAACCCTCTCAGGCATCACCCAGGTCACCGCAGGCACCCAGCACACCTGTGCCCTCACCACCTCCGGGGGCGTCAAGTGCTGGGGGTATGGCGGCAATGGCCAGCTCGGCAATGGCGCACTGTTAGATAAGAGCACCCCGGTGGATGTG
>CAMCOB010000048.1 GCA_945876305.1 Bifidobacterium breve | reverse complement strand
TTCACGCCACCCACGCGCAGGCCGGCCTTACGCGGGTCGTCGTCGATGAGCCCCACCGGCGTGTAGCCCAGCGATGCATCTCGACGCATGTCGCGCAGAAGCGAGTTGGCTGCCGAGCCGGCACCGCATACGAGGACGGGGCGCCCCTTCGCCAGTGCACCACCGCGGCCCGATCGCTCCATCACCGATCGCACGGCAAACCGCATGCCACCCACGAGCACGACGGCGAACAGGAAGTCGAGCACAAACACACCGCGCGGCACGGCCTCAAAACCGCCGGGGCGCCAGATGGTGAGCACCGTAATCACCAGCAGGCTGGCCGCCACGCACGCGATGACGATCTGCTCGAGATCCTGAATGCCGGTAAACCGCCACCAGCGGGTGTAGAAGCGGAACGCCACGAAGACCGCGATCTTCAGGCCCACCACCACGCCGAGCGTGACGAGGAACAACTTGTCGTAACGGCCCGGCACCTCGCCGTCGAAACGCACCACGAATGCCAGCCACCACGCCAGCGAAATGAGCACCAGGTCAGATGAGACCTGTCCCAAACGGTGGAGGTGCCCACGCCACGCGGGGCTGATGAAGCGCTCACTCATCAGGCGCCCATGGTAGCCGGGTCCCCTGCGCGGGAACGTTTCGCGGTATCACGGGCACCCAGAATGAGTTCGAGCAGCAGGTCTGGATCGCGCATTGGCGGTGCGGCGGTGCGCTCGCGCCGCACAAACGCCAGATCATGGGCGTCCTCCAGCCGATGCAGGCGCCCCTCCTCGATGAGGCGGGCGTCAACCGCGCCCAGGCGCCCGGCGAATGGGCTGTAGGCCGGCACTCCCAGCGCGACGGCCTCACGGTTCATGGTGCCGCCGGCGCTCACCACCAGGTCGGATGCGGCGATGAGCCCGGGGCCATCCACCGCCTGCTCGGGAACCATGAAGCCGCGGGCGGTGAGGGCCTCGCGTTGCTCCTGGGTGCGTGGCAGTACCACCGTCTGCACGTGCGGGCGCTCCGCTTCCAGCCGATCGACCACCTGTGCAAATACGTCAGTGGACGCTCCCCGGTGGTACAGGGTCACCTCCGGAGGTGGCCGCAGCACCACCGTCACCAGATCCGGATCGAGCCCCAGTTCGGCGACCACGCCGGAGGGATCGGGGATCTCGTCGGCGAGGTAGTACTCCTCCTTGAGTCCCGGGTAGCGGATGAGTTTGGGTGATCTGATGCCATACCGGGCGAGTGCGCGCTCGGGAATGGCATCGGGCACCAGCACCCGCGTGGCGAAACGGCCATTGAGGTGGTGCATCGCCACGGCGTACTCGTAGTCGAACATTGTGACCTGGGGGATCCCGGCGAGACGGGCGACCACGGGCTGGTCGGTGCTGCCGTGGGCCACGGCCAGATCGAAGTGCTCCTGTCGCACCATCTTGGCAAGGGCAGATGACCGCGAGGTCATCGCCCGGGCCTTGCCCCCGAGCCCGCCGCCACCGTGCGCCCCCATGGGACGGTGCGGAATTCCATACCGGTCAAGCAGACCGATGGTCTGCGCGAAGTCGCGCGAGGTAACGACCACCTCATGCCCACGTGCTTCCAGCCGCCGGATGATCGGCCGGAATATGAGCACGTGCGGAGAGTTGGTGACATCGACCCAGACCCGGATTGCGGGCCTCCTTCCGGTGTCCTACAGGCGCGACACAGCGCGGCCGGTGGCGGCCACGACCTCCTCCACCTGCTCCCGCGTGAGATTGGGGTGCATGGGAATTGCGAGGCCGGTCCGCGCCCACTCCTCGGCCACCGGCAGGTCGCCCACCGAGTAACCAAGATCCTTGAACACCGGCTGAAGGTGCATCGGTATGCCGTAGTACGCAGCGGCACCGATGCCCTCCTCGACCAGCATCTCGCGTATGCGGTCGCGCTCGGGGTGACGGATGACGTACAGGTGGTAGATGTGGCGCGCGGCGTCCTTCTCCACCGGCAGCGTCACATGCTCACCCAGGCCGCACTCGCGGTACCAGTCGGCCACCTGGCGGCGGCGGTCGTTCCAGTCATTCACGTGGGGCAGGAACGTGCGCACGGCAGCGGCCTGAATCTCGTCGAGGCGCGAGTTGTACCCCACCTCGGTGAAGGTCTGCTTGTCCTCCGACCCATGAAAGCGCAGGCGCCGCACCAGGTCACCGAGCGCAGCGTCGCGGCACACCACCATGCCCCCATCGCCAATGCCCGGAAAGTTCTTGGTGGGAAAGAACGAGATGGTGGCGACGTCGCCCATGGTTCCCACGGCCCATTCGCCATCGGCGGCGCCAAACGCCTGTGCCGCATCCTCGATCACCGACAAACCGTTCTCGGCGGCGGTGGTGAGGATGGTGGTCATCGATGCCGGGTGCCCGAAGATGTGCACCGGGATGATCACCTTGGTCTTGTCGGTGATCTTTGCCTCGATCAGATCCGGATCGATGCAGGCCGAATCGGGGTCGATGTCGACAAATACCGGTACCGCACCGTGGCGCGCGATGGCCTCGGCCGTGGCATAGAAGGTGTACGGCGTGGTGATGACCTCATCGCCAGGGCCCACCCCCAGCGCCTGCAGGGCGATGACGAGGGCGTCGGTGCCGTTGGCCACGCCCACGCAGGGACGGTTACCGAGGCGCGCCGACACCTCGGACTCGATTGCCTTCACGCGGGGACCCAGAATGAAGGTGCCGGTGTCGAGGATGTCCGTGATCTCGGCATCCAGCTGCGCACGGAGTGGCGCGTACTGGGCCCGGATGTCCATGAGCGGAATACCCATCAAATCCTTCCTGGAGCACGAATCGCCGCATCGCCTCCGGACGCGGCGAGGGCGTCCGATGGGACGCCCGATGCATTTGACGTTACCAGCGGTCGCGGGCAGCGGGATACCCCGCATCGTCACCGGGGACGTCGGTCACCGGGGGCTCCGCTGCGGGCACGATCACCCGCACGGTGGTGCCGAATCCCTCGCGCGAGGTCATCTCGGCCTCGCCACCCAGCCGGTCGGCGATGTGCTTGACGATCGACAGGCCCAGCCCCGTGCCGCCAAGCTTGCGTGATCTCGATGGATCTGCCCGGTAGAAGCGCTCGAACACGTGGGGAAGATCCTTCTCGGCGATCCCCATCCCGTTGTCTTCCACCTCGATGGCCACGCAGTCGCCCACGCGCCGGGCGCGCAGCACCGCAGTGGCACCGGGGCCCGCGTACCGCACCGCATTCTCCAGCAGGTTCCGCACCACCATCTGCGTCATGCGATCGGTGAGCGGCGTCCACATGGGCTCGCCGGTCTCATTGATCAACGTCACACCTTGCTCGCCCGCCTCACCCTCGAGTACGGAGATCACCTTGGGCGCGGCCGACGCCACGTCGCTGCGCTCTCCCAGCGGATCGCCCTGCGCTGCCTCAAGCTCCGACAGAAACAGGATGTCGTCGATGAGCGCCTCAAGGTGCTCGGCCTCCAACCGTGATCGACGTACGAAGTCGTCGCGCACTTCAAGCGGCATCTCCGGGTCCTCGAGCGCCTCGAGCATTCCGCGAAGCCCTGTGAGTGGAGTGCGCAGCTCGTGCGACACATTGGCCACAAACTGGGAGCGCAGCTCCTGATACGCGGTGGCCTCGCTGGTGTCGGTGAGCGTAATGAGCACCTCGCGCTCGCCCTCCACATCGAATGGGGCAAGGATCACCCTGAATGTGCGGCGCCCCTCCACAAACAGACGCAGATCGAACCGCGCGGGGTCGCCGGTGCGCACGGCGTCACGCACCCGGGCGGACAGTTGGTGGTCGCCAAATGCCTCAAGAATTCCCAGCCCGTCATCAAGGAATGGGAAGGTGGCGAGCGCGGCCGGGTTCACAGCAGTAATGATCGCGCCCGCATCCACACGCACGCTGGCCACCGGCAGCGCCGCGAACACGGCCGACAGCCGGGCCTCGTCGTGGGGATCATCCGCAACGGGACCCGGAGCCAAGGGATCGCCCGCCGATGCCGCGGCGCGGCGGGCGGAGATGATGGCCAACGTGGCCACGCCCAGCGCGATGAGCGTGATGATCCAGGCGAATGCCGTCATCGTCGGGTCAGCTCCCCGTCCCGCCGGCAGCGGCCCGACGCGAGCGGTACCGCAGCGCCATCCACACGATGCCGCCGATGATGGCCAGAGCCACCGCGTAGTCGAAGTAGTGCAGCTTTTGCTGCACGGCCTCCCAGTTGTCGCCCACCAGCAGGCCGAGCCATGCGAGCAGGGTCACCCACGGGATGCAACCGATAAACGTGAGGATGCTGAAGCGCCAGAACGGCATGCGCGCAATGCCTGCGGGGAGTGAGATGAAGGTGCGGACGATCGGCAGGACGCGCCCGATGAGCACCGCCCACGATCCGTATTTCTCGAACCAGCGATCTGCCATGTCGAGGCGCTCGGGCGTGATGTGCAGCCAGTGCCAGCGAAGCGCCCAGTCGCGACCCTTCTTAAGGCCCACCCAGTAGGCAATCCACGAGCCAACGAGATTGCCCAGCACGCCCGCCGTCACCACACCGATGAAGGTGACCTTGCCCTGTCCGGCGAGAAAACCGCCAAACAACATGATCGCCTCGCTGGGGACGGGGATGCAGGCACTCTCCAGCACCATGAGCAGGAATACCGCAGTGATGCCGTATGACCCGATCATGTCGGTCGCCCAGTTGACGATCGGGGCCGTGAGGTCAGGCAATGCGCGCCCCCACGCCCGGGATCACACGAATCAGGACTCCGGGCCCTTGATTGCCTCAATCTCGACGTAGAGCGCGCGCATCTCGCCGACCAGGCGGTTGACCTCGCCCTCGAGGTCGGTGAGTCCGTCGTGCTGGCGGTAGGTCACGTGGCCCAGTTCCTCGGCCAGTGCGTTGACCTTGCGCTTCAGCATCAACTCGTCGCCCTTGTCACGGGCATCGCTCGCAGCACTGCGTGCGGCGGCCTCGGCAGCCTTTGCGGCTTCCTTTGCCTTGTCCATCAGTCCCATGGTTCCCCCTCTTCGGCGTCGGTCCCCAGAAAACGGTACTGCCTAGGAGCCGCTCCGGTCCGCGTACCAAGTCATGGTGGCGACGATAGTTGACAGTGCCGCGACGATGAGCGACACGATGATGCCCCACGACTGGTCATGAATATCCATCAGCGAGAACACCACGTACCAGAGCGTGATCGACGTGAGGTAGGCCATCACCCCAGTGCCCGGCATGCGCGGCACCTCGTAATCAAAGGCATCCGCAAGCGCCATGAGTCCGGCGATGAGTGCCACGACGAACACCAGCCACGATGCGTCGGCGTCCCAGGCGCGAAGCCCACCGCCGCCCCACTCGAAGAACATGGTGATGATGAACACGCCGTTGAGGATGGCGATGGCGAGCATGCGCTCACGACGGTCCATTGACTTGAGGTAGTTCACGAGAGGCCTTTCGCGCTAGCCGCGTCGGTCGATGGTCCATGCCCCGGCGGACAGGACGACGAATCCCGCCGACAGGCCGAGCGCAGTCCACGCGCCGTAACGGATGTCATCGCCTGCGATGAGAAACAGGGCGGTGTAGAAGAGCCCGATGGGCGCGAGGAACGTGGCGATCGCCGGCACCGGCAGTGCGCGGAATCCGTCGATGCTCACAGCATCAAGCAGCATGAGCGCCGCGGCCACCGCAACCACGACGAGTGCGAGCCATGACGAATCGATGAGGCTCCAGCCGGTGATCGATGAATCACCCGTGCCAAACCATGGCAGGAACAGACTGCCGATCCACAGCCCGCCAATGATGGCAGCGAGAAACTCGGACCTCTCAAGTGCGGCGAACCGTGACAGCGGACTTCCCCTCGCGATCGGACCCCTGCGGGATACCGCGAGTGTACCGGCGCGTGCGGCGGGCCAGCCATGGTGTTACCGAGCGTCGGCCCGGTACAGCGAGAGCGCCAGCGCGAGGCCCACCACGGCGAAGATGAGTGCGAGCCAGATGCCGTACGCGAGTCCGTCGATCGCGAATATGAACACGATGACGTAGAAGACCAGCAGCGACATGAGATACGCCGCCAGGCTGGTGACCTGAAAACGGCCCGGCAGATCAACCCCGAGCGCCTCTGCGGCGAGCACACCACCAGCGACCAGCGCCAGGATGATGGCAATGGGCCACGAGCCGATGTCGGTTCCGGAGCCCGAGAAGGGCCCCACCGATTGCCACTTCAAGAACAGCGAGACGATGAACAGGAGCATGGCGATCGCTCCGCCCAGCATTTTTTGCTCACGGGTGATTTCACGGAGATCCATGTGATCCCGGTTCGTCACTCGTCACCGCATCCCTCCCACCGGCAGGGGGGACCGGCTACGGCAGGCGGAACGGTGGGTTGTGGCCCGGCACCACCATTGCCGGTGAAAGGGCCCGGATGGCATGGAATGCCCGGAGGTGATCCTCGCGCTCGTCAAGGCCCTCGGGCGGGTTCATGTCGTCAAACCATGCGGGGTCAGGGCCGAGGGTGTCGCCGGCGATGACCACGCGCCCATCAATGCAGTCGACGATTGCCGCGATGTGCCCCGGCGCATGTCCCGGGGTGTGGATCCATGTGAGGCCGGGGCGGATCTCTCCGGCATCGCCCGTCATCACCCTGATGGGAGCCTCGTCAAGGATTCCCCGCTGGCGGTGTGCATGTGGCGTATCGATCTCGTCCTCGTGCACCCATACCTCAGTGACCCCGGACAGTTGGGGCAGCGCCGACAGGTGGTCGGAGTGCAGGTGGGTCATGACCACCGTGCGCACTGACTCCGGGGGGATGCCTCTCGCGGCAAGGGCCCCGGCCAGCATGTCGCCCTGCATCTGGTAACCCGGGTCCACGACGATCGGTTCAGGACCTGTAAGCAGCACGGTGTTGGGCCACGCGATCATGCCCGGCACGGCACCCTCCAACTTCCGGTACGCGGCAAAGGTGCCAGCCGACGACGACGCACGGCTCTCCACTACCTCGCCTCCCAGCAGCCCGACGACGATGCGATGCGCCGGGATGAGCACCTCCCACGTGAAGGGGCCATCCGCCATCAACTAGCCGCCGGCCGGGTCGGCCGGGCCATCGCCCCCGGGTGGCGGGGCGTAGCAGGGGGCCTCATGGAACGGAGCCACCGGGTCGGGTGAGCGCCGGCGCATGCGTTCGATGCGCACCCGCACGGCCTCGCGCACGGGTGCGGCAACAGGGGACGCCGCGAGGCCCACAAGCCCCACGCCGATTATCAGTCCGCCACGGCGGCCGCGCATGCGGTTACTTGAGGAGCGCGAGAAACTCGTCCACCGGGATGGCGGTCAGCGTCTGGAAATGCGCTGTGCCACGGGCGGCGAGTTCGACCGAAACGCGGGCGATGACCTTCTCGTCCGGTGCTTCGACGATGTTCACGAAGTCGTAGGGACCGAGGACCGCCCATTGCTGGATGACCTTGGCACCCATCTGCTCGATCTCCTGGTTGACTTCCTTGACACGCTGGGGATTCGCCTTGATTGTCCCCGCCCCATGTGGGCTGAGCGTGCTGAGCAGGATGTATGTGGGCACCCATCCTCCTAGTTCCGGGCCGACGTATCGCGAGCCTACCACCCGTGGTCAGGTGTGTCCGGTCCCGGCCGCCCGCTGGCCTAGGATGCACCGCATGCGCACCCGGCCATATGACGGCGGCAGCCGCGGGACGATCCCCGGCGTCATCGCAACCGCTGCGGCCGTCCTCGCCATCAGCGTGTTCCTCCCCTGGTACACCGCCGACGTCGCGCCGCCGTTCTCGCCCGAGTCAAGTTCGGGCTGGGACTCCTCCGTGCTGGCGCGCGGAGCGTTCGGCATGGGCGTGCTGCTGCTCATGGCAGCGGTGCTCATCCTCCTCGACGTGCGTGGCACGCTGCCGCTCGACGCCGACGTGGTGCGTGCCCTCTCGTGGCTCTGCATGGTGCTGGCGCTCGCCGCCACTGCCCTGGTGGCGTGGCGCCTGGTGCGTCCGCCGGGCCCCGCCGAGTTCCTTGCCCGTGACGTGGGCCTCTACATCGCCCAGGCGGCAGCGATCGTCGCACTCGTGGGCTCCATCGCAATCGTCCGGCCCCGTGCCTGACCGGAGAAATTCATGATCGCTGTCGAGCGCACCATCAACGTGGCAATCGCCCGCGACGAGGCGTTTCGCCGCGTGGCCGACTTCGGCCGGGCGTCGGAATGGGACCCGGGCCTCGCCTCGTCATCGCAAGAGACTCCTGGCGACCCGGGCCTCGGCACCTCGTTCGCCATCGTCGCCGAGTTCCGTGGCAAGCCGACACCGATGACCTACGTGATCACCGCGTGGGACCCACCGAACCGGCTCGTCATCACTGGCACCGGCGAGAAGGCGAAGGCCCTCGACACCATCACCTTCACCGATGCCGCCGACGGTGGCACCACCATCACGTACTCCGCCGAGCTCGGCCTGACCGGTGTGCTCAGGTTCGCCGAGCCATTTCTCAACAAGACCTTCGCCACCATGGCCGACAAAGCCGTTCTGGGTCTCGCCACATGGCTCACCGGGACCACAAACAGCGCGTGACCCGCTGTTCGTGGGCCTCCGTGCACTCATGCCGGGTTGAGCCATGAACCCCGGCGGACTACCGCAGCGGTCGGTTTCGGGCGGGCGCGGTGTTCCACTGCCGACAACTCGCGAATAGCGCTGAAGCGTGCCGCCCCGGGCGGCACCCTGCACCGACCGCTGCGGTAGTCGTCAGTGGAACACCACGCCCACCCGCTCCGCTATTCGCGAGTTGTCCGCCAGGGTTCATGGTCCAACCCGGCCTCACAGAGGCCCACGAACAGCGGGTCACGCGCTGTTTGTGGTCCCGGTGAGCCATGCGGCGAGACCCAGAACGGCTTTGTCGGCCATGGTGGCGAAGGTCTTGTTGAGA
>CAMCOB010000047.1 GCA_945876305.1 Bifidobacterium breve | reverse complement strand
GCGTCCTCGTAGCGGTCGTCAAATTGCACCTCACCGCCCACGTTGGGGATGCCGATGCAGTTGCCGTAGTTGCCAATGCCATTGACCGCGCGGCGAAAAAGAAAGCGCGAACGCTGGCTGGTGAGGGGCCCGAACCGCAGGGAGTCGAGCAGCGCGATGGGCTTGGCGCCCACGGCAATGATGTCGCGCACGATCCCGCCCACGCCGGTGGCGGCGCCCTCAAAGGGCTCCACGGCGCTCGGGTGGTTGTGGCTCTCAACCTTGAACACAATCGCCAGACCGTCGCCAACGTCAACCGCGCCGGCATTCTCGCCAGGGCCCATCACCACACGCGTGCCGGTGGTGGGAAACCCCTTGAGCAGCGGCTTGGAGTGCTTGTACGAGCAGTGCTCACTCCACATGAGCGAGAACATCACCAACTCGGGGTCGGTGGGCGTGCGACCCATCAGGCTGACCACGCGCTCATATTCAGCCTCGAGCAGCCCGAGCTCCTGGTACAGCGGCTTGCCCGACTCTCCCATGGTCACACTCATGCGAGCAGCGCCGCGAAGAGCGCACGGCCGTCAACCGACCCGAGCAGCGGGTCGCAGGCTTCCTCCGGATGCGGCATGAGCCCCATCACGTTGCCGGCGAGATTGCTGATGCCGGCGATCTTGTCGACGCTGCCATTGGGGTTCTCACCCCGGTAGCGCAGCACCACACGGCTCTCCCCGGGGTCGCCAAACCAAGCGCCATCGTGATGCTTGAACGGCACCGACAGGCGCTCGCCCACCAAGCGGCCACCGGTCCACGGGGTACCGGCGTCGGCCACTTCGAGGTCGCCTTGGCGGCAGATGAACGACAGCGACGCATTGGGCCGAAGTACTCCGGGAAGCATCGCGCTCTCACACAGGATCTGAAAGCCGTTGCAGATACCCAGCACCCGGCCGCCCTCGGCGGCATGGCGCTTGACGGCACTCATGATGGGCGTACGGCTGGCCAGAGCACCCGGGCGCAGGTGGTCGCCGTATGAGAAGCCGCCGGGGATGACCACCGCATGGGTGTCCTCCGGCAACTCGGTGTCGGTGTGATGTGTGAAGAATGGATCTCCACCCACGGCGCGCACGGCTGTGGCCGCGCTTTCGTGGTCGAGCGTTCCAGGGAACCGCAGCACCGCGACGCGCGTCGCGCTCACCCGGGTACCTCCACCGAGTAGTCCTCAATGAGTGCGTTCGCCAGCAGGTCGTCGCACATCTTGGCGGCCTGCCCGGCGGGATCGGGCCCGCCTATTTCCAGTTCGATGCGCTTGCCCACGCGCACATCGGCAACATCGCCGAAGCCCATGTGCGAAAGGGCACCCTGCACGGCTTGGCCCTGAGGGTCGAGGACCCCCCGCTTTGGCATGACGGTGACGACGACGAGAGTCATTGCGCGGCCTCCTTGAGCCACTCGGTGAACGGGCGCCCTGTGATGCGCTCGTAGGCCTCCACATACCGCTCACGGGTGCCGGTCACGACATCCGTGGGCAACTCGGGTGCGGGCGGGGAGTGATCCCAACCCGACTGGTCGAGCCAGTCGCGAAGGTACTGCTTGTCGAAGCTCGTCGGGTTGGTACCCGGAGCCCAACTGTCGGTGGGCCAGAAGCGAGAAGAGTCGGGAGTACACACTTCGTCCCCAAGGATCAGCCCCGAAAGGGTCTGATCCTCACGTTGACTGTCACGGTGTTCGTGACTGTCAACTGGTTTACCCAAAGCCCCCGAACCGCCGCCCGCACCCGACTGCCCCACCGAGCGTTGACTGTCAAGGTTGCCGTGACTGCCACCAGATCCCCCAGCCGGCCAGAGAGGTTGACTGTCACTGTTTTCGTGACTGTCAACTGGTGTACCAGTCAGACGGAGGGTTTCAACCAAAGCCCCACCAGCCCCACCAGCCCCGCCACCAGTCCCCCGCAAAACCCCAACCTCAAACTTGGTGTCGGCAAGGATGATCCCGGCCGAGAGGCAGTCCGCAGCCGCCCGCTTGTACACCGCAAGCGACACCCGCTCAGCCTCTGCCGCCAGACCCGGCCCAACCGCAGCCACCACATCGGCCATGGTGATGTTCTCGTCGTGCTCCCCCACGGCGGCTTTACCGGCGGGAGTGAAGATGGGCTCCGGCAGACGCCCGGCCTGCTCCAGCCCCTCGGGAAGGGCGACCCCGCTGGTGGCGCCCGTCGCCTGATAGTCGCGCCAGCCGCTGCCGATGAGGTACCCACGTACCACGCACTCCACGGGCAGCATGTCGAGCGCCCTCACCAGCATCACACGCCCTGCGAGTTCCTTGCGACGCCAGCCATCCGGCATCTCCGACAGTCGCCAGCCCAACAGGTGGTTGGGCACCAGATCGGCCATGCGGGCAAACCAGTGCACGCTGAGGCCGGTGAGCACCTGCCCCTTGCCGGGGATCTCGGTGGGCATGATGACGTCGTAGGCCGAGATGCGGTCGCTGGTGACAATCACCAGACGGCCATCGCCCACGTCATGAACCTCCCGGACCTTCCCCCGGAGGATCAGGCTCACAGTGCCTCGACCCTCGCCATCAGGTCGTCCATGTGGCGCAGGTGGTGCGATGGGTCAAACAGCGAGTCGAGGCGCTCCGGGCTGATCTTTCCGGTCACGTCGTCGTCGTCGCCCAGCAGCTCGCGCAGAGGCGTGCCGGTATCCCAGGCGACCATGGCATTGCGCTGCACGGCGGCGTAGGCCTCCTCACGGGTGAGGCCCTCCTCCACCAGCCCCAGCAGCACTCGCTGGCTGTACACAAGGCCGTATGAGGAGTCGAGCACCTGCTTCATGCGGTCGGGGCGCACGAGCAGACCCTCGATGAGCTTGGTGCTGGTGGCCAGCAGGTAGTCGAGCAGCGTGTAGGAGTCGGGGAGGATGACCCGCTCTACCGATGAGTGCGAAATGTCGCGCTCGTGCCACAGGGCAACGTCCTCGAGGGCCGCGATCGAGTTGCTGCGGATGACGCGCGCCAGGCCGGTGATGCGCTCGGCGGTGATGGGGTTGCGCTTGTGCGGCATGGCCGACGAGCCCTTCTGCCCCTTACCGAAGGCCTCTTCGGCCTCGCGTACCTCGGTGCGCTGCAGGTGGCGTATTTCCACCGCGAGGCGTTCCAGGCTGGACGCCGCCAGGGCCATCTGGGTGACCACCTCGGCGTGGCGGTCACGCGGGATCACCTGGGTAGCGATGGGCTCGCACTTGAGGCCCAGCTCGTCCATCACCTCGGCCTCGATGGCCGGGTCGAGCATGGCGTAGGTGCCCACCGCACCGCTCAGCTTGCCGTAGGCGATCTGCTCGTGCGCGCGCTTGAGCCGCTCCTCGTTGCGGCGGCTCTCCAGCGCGAAGCCGGCGAGGCGCAGGCCAAACGTGGTGGGCTCGGCGTGCACACCGTGGGTGCGCCCCACACACAGGGTGTCGCGGTGCTCAAGCGCGCGGGCCTTCAGCGCCTGGGTGAGCGCGGCCTGCGCAGCCACCAGCAGCGTGCCGCTCTGCACCATTGCCAGGGCCAGCCCGGTGTCCAGCACGTCGCTGCTGGTCATGCCGTAGTGCACCCAGCGGCTTGCGGGGCCGATGTTCTCGTTGACGTTGGTGAGAAACGCCACCACGTCATGGTTGGTGGTCTTCTCGATCTCGAGCGTGCGCTCCACCGAGAAGGCGGCCTTCGCCTCGATCTGCGCCAGGTCGTCGGCGGGGATGACCCCACGACGGCACCACGCACGGCACACGGCGAGCTCGACGTCGAGCCAGCGCTGCAGCTTGGCGTGTTCCGTCCAGATGGCGGCCATCTCGGGCCGCGAATACCTCGGGATCATGCGTCCATTTCCGTCGCGGTAACGAGGGCCACCCTACCAACGGGGTCCCCCGTCGCGGCAGGGCTCACGAGAAGGTGTCGGGGGGTGCCAGCCACTCGGCGCTGATCACTGCCGATGTCTTCTTGCAGATTACGTCGAAGTCCTTGTCGCAGTGCAGCACGGTAAGCGCGTGGCGCTCGGCAATGGCCGCGATGATGAGGTCTGGCGGTGGCAGGCGGTGGTGCCCGCACGCGGCGAGGTCGCCCTGAAGAGCGAGGGCGCGCAGCGCAGCGGCATCGTCCAGCGCGGCGAATGGGAAGCCACGCAGGTGGCGCATCATCTCCGTGTACTGCTCGGCGTTCCTGGCGGAGTACCCGGCCTCGAGCAGGAAGGGCAGGCACGTGTACACGCGGCTGTCCGCGATGGCATCGGCGATGTCGTCACGGCGCGCAGTTGGCAGCGCAGGATGCCGAAGGCGCGCCCAGGCCGAGTTGTCCAGCAAGTACTCGGTTGTCACGTAGGTCGAACCCAGCCAGACCGCCGGACCTCGTCCGCGGCCTCCGGGTCGACGAAGGGCGGCCCGCCCGCCCGCACCCTCGCGGCAACAATCTCGAGCATCTCGTTATTGGCGTGGCGCTGCGCTCGCTTCTTCGCAGCCAGGGCCTTGGCGCCGATCACCACCAACTCCGAAATCGATACGTCGTCGCCACCGGGCTCGGCCCGCAGTTCAGCGAGGGCCTCGGCAACGGCACCGGTCTCGGTCACTGCATGGCGGGGCTTGGTCGTCGGCATAGCCGAAGTGTAACACCGTGCAACACCCGCCTTCGTCACGGACTGCTACGAAATCGCGTCGACTACGCGTCCATCCCCGCGGCGATGTCGCGCCGCATCTGCTTGCCGTCGAAGTTGACCAGGTCCGCCCCGGCGTAGGCGCGCTCACGCGCGATCTCCACCGTCACGCCACGGGCCTGCACTGCGAGCACACGGCCGCCGGCGGTCACCAGCTCGCCCTCCGCGTTCAGCGCCGTGCCGGCCTGAAATACATCGGCCCCGGTGGCCAGCGCGTCGTCGATGCCGGAGATCACATCACCCGTGCGCGGGTCGCCCGGGTAGTTGGCGGCGGCCAGCACCACTGCCACCGACGCCTCGCCGCTCACCGTCACAGGCGAGTCGGCCAGCCCACCGCTGGCCGCGGCCAGCAGGATGTCCCCCAGGTCGCCCTCCACGCGTGGCAGCAGGGCCTGCGTCTCGGGGTCACCAAACCGCACGTTGAACTCCAACACCTTGGGGCCGCTCGGGGTCATCATGATGCCCGCGTACAGCACACCATTGAACGGAATACCACGGCGGTGCATCTCTCGGATGACGGGCCGATGAACGGTCTCCACCAGCTCGTCGGCCAGGTGGTCGGGGATGTCGGGGATGGGGGAGACCGATCCCATGCCGCCGGTATTGGGGCCGGTGTTGCCTTCGCCGATCGGCTTGTAGTCGCGGGCAGCCGGGAAGCGCGCCACGGCCTCACCGTCGCTGATTGCCAGGAGCGACACCTCCGGGCCCACGAGGCCCTCCTCCACCAGCACGGTGCTGCCTGCATCACCGAACACCGCATCCTCGAGCATCATCACCAACGCAGCACGGGCCTCGGCGTCGTCCTGTGCGATGACCACGCCCTTGCCGGCGGCAAGTCCATCGGCCTTGATGGCGACGGGCGTGCCGTACTCAGCCACGGCTGCCATTCCTGAGTCCACGTCGGTCACGGCCATTGACCGCGCTGTGGGGACGCCGGCGGCCAGCATGATCTCCTTGGCGAATGCTTTGCTGCCCTCAAGGCGCGCGGCCTCGGCGGACGGGCCAAGCACCGCGGCGCCGGCGACGCGAAGCACGTCGGCCAGGCCCGCCACCAGCGGGGCCTCTGGACCGATGATCACCAGGTCGATGTCCTCACCCAGCACCAGGTCCACCATGCCTGCGTGGTTATGCATGTCGATGGGGCGGGTGTCGGCGATGGTCGCAATGCCCGGGTTGCCCGGCGCTGCGAAAACCGTCCAACCAGTCCTCGCAAGCGCGCGCACCAGCGCGTGCTCGCGGCCCCCGCTCCCCACCACAAGTGCTCGGCGCGCCACGGGGGGCACCCTACCAATGGCGTCCCCGATTGCCGTGATGTGGCCTCCGGCGGCTCCCGCTGCCGTGCACCACCCATCCGGCAATGGATGATGGCTACGGTGCGTCACGTGTCAATCAACAGCGCCGACCACCTCGCCGGAGGGCCTCCCGCACTCGAGATCACAGGTCTCACCAAGGTGTACGACGACGGCACACTTGCCCTCGACGATCTGTCACTCACGGTGCCGGCCGGCGGGTTCCACGGCCTGCTCGGACCAAACGGGTCGGGCAAGAGCACCCTCATCGGCATCATCACCGGGCTGGTGCGGGGCCCCGCCGGGCATGTGAAGGTGTTCGGGCACGACGCGGTGAGTGACCACCGCCTGGCGCGCACCATGGTGGGGCTCGCCCCACAGGAGGTGCATCTCGACCGCTTCCTCACAGCGCGTGATGTCCTGTCGTTCCACGGCCGGTACTTCGGCATGAGTAAGGCCGACGCCATCGAGCGCGCCGACGAGTTGCTCGTCATCTTCGATCTGGAGAACAAGGCGGGGAGCCGACCGAACCGGCTGTCGGGTGGCATGCGCCGCCGCCTCCTCATCGCCCGCGCCCTGGTGCACCGCCCCCGCCTGGCGATTCTCGATGAGCCCACCGCCGGCGTTGATCTGGAACTGCGCCATGACCTGTGGCAATACCTGTCGCGTATCCACAGGGAGGAGGGCACCACGGTGCTGCTCACCACGCATTACCTGGAAGAGGCCGAGGCCCTCTGCGGGGAGATCGCAATGATTTGCGACGGCCGCATCATCGTGGAGGGAACGGTTTCGGAGATCATGAACCGCTTCGGTGCTGCCCGTCTGGAGGACGCCTACCTGGCAGCGATGCAGGAAAACCGCGAAGCCCGGGGTCAGACCCCCCCCGGGGTCAGTCCCCCCATGGGGTCAGACCCCGTTGGGGGTCAGTCGCCGTGACAGAAATGGGTGAAAGCGCGCGACTTTGTGCCGCGTCCGTCTGGGGAGCCCTTGCGCTGGGCGAATGGGCCCTTTCCGGGGTCAGGCCCCGCGCTTGTTCAGCCCCCTCTGGGGGTCAGTCGCCGTGACAGAACAGGA
Source organism: Bifidobacterium breve (assembly GCA_945876305.1). GTDB lineage: Bacteria > Actinomycetota > Thermoleophilia > Miltoncostaeales > Miltoncostaeaceae > SYFI01. The sequence goes on along the minus strand of CAMCOB010000047.1, from coordinate 1,941 downwards.
TCAACGCGCGCAGCTTCGTGCCGCGTCCCGCCGCGGGACCCTTGCGCTTTCCGGCCGAGAGGTCCGGCGGGTTTCCAGGCTGTGGACGCAGACGATCCTGCCTCCGGTTGTTGGCGCCGTGCTGTTCATGGTGGTGTTCGGTGGGGCGCTCGGCGGCAAGTTGCGCGATGTCGCCGACATCCCGTATCTGTGGTTCATCCTCCCGGGGCTTCTGGTTATGACCGTGGCCGGGCAGGCCTTCGCCAACGCGTCCACCAGCCTCTATCAGGCGCGCAATGAGGGGTACATCGATGATGTGCTCACCTCACCGCTTCGACCCGCCGAGGTGGTGTGGTCGTACATGTCGGGCGGGCTCTACCGCGGCTGGATTTCCGCCGTGCTGGTTGCCATCTGCGGTCTGCCGTTCGTGCCTGGAGTGGAGAACTGGCTACTGACGATTGTGGTGCTCGTCCTCACGGGCGTCATCTTCAGCGCTCTTGGCGTGATGACCGGAATCTGGGCCGACTCATTCGACCAGCAGGCATTCGTCGCCGCGCTGGTCATTTCGCCGCTCGCCCTTCTCGGTGGGGTCTTCTACTCGGTCGACACGCTGTCGGAGCCCTGGCGCACCCTCACCATGCTCGACCCCATCTACTACCTGGTGGATGCCGAGCGGGGAGGGGTGACCGGCATGCATGAGAGCGCGGTATGGCTGAGCGTGGCCATCGCCGCCGTGGTGGCCGTCGTGCTCACCGTGCTGGCCATCAGGATGTTCAGCCGTGGAAAGCGGCTGCGCCCGTAGCGCCCGCTGGAGGCGAATGCCGTGCCCGCAGGCGTAACTTTGCGCGCATGAACACTTCTCAAAGCAACGTCGGCTCGCCACCCGACTCCGTGTACGCCATCTGGGCGCTCAACGTGGCCGCTTATGCCGTGCTGATCGTCTACTCGGTCACCGGCGACAACCCCTGGCCCGCATTCTGGGTGGGCCTCGGGGCCTTCATCATCTCCGGCGCGCACTTCTTCTGGCTGCGCAAGGAGGGCCGCTACCACCCGATGGCCTTCTCGTGCTGGGCCGGTGGCCTCGCCGCCCTCGCGTGGTCGATCGGCCTGCTGGTCGGCTACCTCTAGCACCTACAGCTCAACTGCGTCGATCACCTCGTGCCGGCCCTGGCCGGTGCCGATGAGGGTGATCGGCACGCCCGTGAACTGCGCGATGCGGTCCACGTAGGCGCGGGCCCTCGGCGGCAGGTCGTCGAGGTTCTTCACGCCCACGATGTCTTCGTCCCAGCCCTCGAGGGTCTCGTAGATGGGCGTGCAGCCGTGGAAGTCGCTCTGGTGCCAGGGGAAGTCGGCGCTCACCTCGCCGTCAGGCTTGGTGTACGCGGTGCATAGCTGTACCTCGGGCAGGCCGGAGAGCACGTCCAGCTTCGTGAGGCCCAGTTGGGTCATGCCGTTTACGCGCACGGCGTAGCGCAACGCAACCAGATCGAGCCATCCGCACCGGCGGGGGCGTCCGGTGGTGGTGCCCACCTCGTGGCCCACCTCGGCCATGTGCCTGCCGGCGGCGTCGTCAATCTCGGTGGGGAAGGGCCCCTCGCCCACACGGGTGGTGTACGCCTTACTGATTCCCAGCACGTGATCAATGCGAGTGGGGCCGATGCCCGTACCGGTGCAGGCGGCACCGGCGGTGGGGTTACTTGAGGTCACAAATGGGTAGGTGCCGTGGTCAATATCGAGCAGGGTGCCCTGCGCGCCCTCAAACAGCACCGTCTTGCCATCGCGAATCGCCGTATCGAGGATGAGCGAGGTATCGGCGATGTAGGGGGCGATGCGCGGGGCAACAGCCAGCACCTGATCGGCAACGGCGTCGGCGTCGAGACGCGGCTCGCCGTAGATCTTTTCGAGGATGTCGTTCTTGGTGTCGAGCGCGATGGCGATCTTGCGCCGCAGAATGCTGTCGTC
>CAMCOB010000046.1 GCA_945876305.1 Bifidobacterium breve | reverse complement strand
CGCAGGCACCCAGGTGGCCCCCTGCATCATCGTGCCCTGACGGTGCGAGATGAACGACGGCCAGCACATGGCCAACTCGTCACCCGGGTCAAGCAGGGCCATGCACAGGATTTTGATGAGGCTGTCCACCCCATTGCCCACCGCGATCGCCGCCGGGTCGATTCCGTGCAGATCGGCAAGCGCGTCGCGCAGCGCCCATGCACCGGGGTCGGGGTACAGGTTCTGATCTCGGGCCGCGGTGGCAATGGCGTCGATGGCCGCCGGGAACGGGGGCAATGGCCCCTCGTTCGATGCCAGCTTGACCACCTCGATGTCGCCAAGTTCGCGTCGGATGTCCTCGAGCGGACGCCCTGGCACGTAGGGCTCCACGGCCTGAAGCGCCGGTCGGAGGAGGGCGGGGTCGAAGTGCGGTGCGTCGGTCACTTTTTGGAGGCTACACTCGCCGCCGATGCCGGAACTCGATGATCTGGGGCTGTTTCCGCTGGGCCTCGTGCTGCTGCCGGGCGAGCGCGCACCCCTTCACCTGTTTGAGCCCCGCTACCGGGCGCTTCTGGCCGACTGCGTGCTGGACGATCGCCCGTTCGTCATCCTGCAGGCCCGCGGCGAGGGTGCCCCGGCGATTGGGTGCACCGCGCGCTTCACCGGCCTCGGGCGGCGGTTCGCCGATGGCCGCATGAATGTGAGCGTCATCGGCGGGCGCGTCGTGCGGGTGCTCGAGGAAACCTCCGGGCGCATCTACTTCACTGCGTGGGCTGAGGGCGTGGACGACGACTCCGATGTGGGGTCCGACGAACGTATTACGGAGGTCCATGACCTCTTTCAGCGTCTGGTAAACGAGATCGCCCCCACCGCACCGCCGCCGCCCATTCGCGACGACATTCCGCTGTCGTACGCAGTCGCCGGGATGATCGAGATGCCGGTGGAGCCCAAGCAGGATCTGCTCGAGTGCCGCGACGAAGACCTTCGGCTGGGGATGGTGTGCGCCATCCTCTCGGCCGCGCTCGATGGAGCCGACCGCGAGCGCATTGCTGCCGCGCGGGCCCGCACCAACGGCAAGGTCGCACTGCCGTGAGCACGCCGGTCGCGGTGGTCGCGGCCCGGCGTATCGCCTGGGTGGAGGGGCCAGATGCCGAGGCGCTGCTGCATGGCCTGCTCACCGCCGACATTCTTGCAATCCCAGTGGGCGACGGCACGCCGTCGCTGGTACTCGACACTCAGGGCCATCTGGTGGCGCGCATTCACGTACACCGCGATGCCCCTGACGCCTTTACCCTGCTGCTCGACCCGGCACCGGCGCCCGATGGCATGGCCGTCATTGCCGCCCACCACGTAAGCGAGGACGCCGAGGTGATGGGCCCGGAAGATGTCGCGGTGCTGGTGATCACCGGTCCGGCCCCTGATGCCGACCTCGTGGTGCCGGGGGCGATCCCCGGAACCACGGAGCTCGTGACCGACGACCCCGTGGGCCTGGCAGCCGAGTTGGGTCTTACCCTTGCGCCCCCGGAATTTCTCGAGGCCATGCGTATTGCCGCCGGCATACCGGCCATCGGCGTGGATACGGGCGCGACGACCCTGGTGCAGGAGTCCGGGCTCGACGAATTGGTGTCGTTTGACAAGGGCTGCTATCTCGGACAGGAGACCGTCGCGCGCCTCCACTACCGCGGCCACGCCAATCGCAGGCTCGCGCGCATCGCTCTTGATGCTCCCGTGCCGGTGGGCACCACCTTCAGTGCCGGAGATTCCGCTGGTGGCACCGCAACCAGCGTGAGTCCGCTCCCCGACGCAACCTGGATGGCGCTGGCCATGGTGCGCCGCGAAGTGCCCGACGGTGCCGAGGTTGTCTTTGACAACGGCGTGGGCGGCCGCGTGCTTGCCCGCGACGAGTGATGGTCGGTCGGTCCCCGATGGCCACTGGGCTCGCCATGCCCGGTGCTACGTTCGAATCATCATGAGCCTCCAGCGCGATGCGCGTGCGAGGGCCGCCCACCAGTCGGCCATCGTGCGCCTCTTCTACGACCGTGAGGGTGACCTGCGTACCGTTCGCGTGCTGGTCGTCGTAATGGTGATGGTGGCCGTTATCGTCGCCGGTACGGTGGGCGTGTCGTTTGCGGGCGCAGCGGCCGGACCCGAGACCCTCGCCATCAGTGCGCTGGTCGTGTTTCTCGGGCTGAAACTGCCATTTCTCGGGCTGGTCTTCTGGATCATCATGCGTCGGGGCAACGGCGACGCCCACAATGATTGGTCAGATCGCGAGCGCGACGAAATCTTTGCGTACCTTGCGGATCAGGCCCGGGAGGCAAAGGGGCGGCCTGACGAGGCGGAGCGCCTTCAGTGGCTCACCCGCGAGGCGTGGATCATTGCCGACACCGTCCCCGACGAACACCGTGCCAAGGCCGTTGCCCTGGCGGTGGAGATCGGTGCAATGCGAACGACCCCATCCGGAACGACGGCGCCGGGCTGATTCGCGTCAATCCCCGCGGCCACCGTGGCCGACGGGATCAGGCGAACACGATGCCGTCGTCCAGGTCGCCCTTGGCAAGGGATTCGACCACCTTGTCGAAGGCCAGCGAATGGACCGCGGCAGAGATCTCCGCGGCAGGACCGACGAGTGCATCGGGGTGGCGAGCCTGCATCGACACCCGACCCACGAAGCATGTCTTGATGCACACGGGGGCCCCACCCTTCATCACCTCGATGTTGAATCCCCACAGCGTGTGGGCATCGTCGGTGAGCGACGTGCGGGGCGGCTCTGCCCGCAGCACGTAGGCCGCGCCCTCTATCTCCACTTCACGCGTGTTCACAGCTCGATGACCTCTCCATGCTCGTCCACTCCGAATGCCCCTCCCCCACGCCGCGGATCGCCTGCGGCCTCAAGTCCCCGCTTGCCCGAACCCACCGCAGATACCCCGCCGAAGTAGAGATTGGACTCAGTCCACAGGCGCAGGTCGAAGCCGTCGGCCCGGAGTGCCTGCACGGCGTTGTCCGGCACACCGCCCTCAACGTCGAGGCCACCGCCTTCGTGATGGATACGTGGGCGCGCAACCGCGTCACGTGGCAGCGCGTTCCCGTCAACCAGATCGGCGACCACGGCGAGGATGGCAGACCGCAGCCGGTTCGAGCCGGCTGAGCCGAGCGATGCCACCGGTCGGTCGCCATCAATGATGAGCGTCGGGGCCATCATCGACGTCATCCGTACCCCTGCCGGCAGCGTTCCGAATCCGCCGGGGTTCAGATCACTCTCGCCCAGCATGTTGTTGAGCATGATCCCGGTGCCGGGCACCACCACGCCCGACCCCGACCCATTGGATGACGAGAGGCTGGCCATGCCGCCCTCCGCATCGATCGCGCTTACGTGGGTGGTACCGGTGGGCTTCCTCGATGGGGGCAGCCCCGAGGTCTCGTGCCCTGACAGCGCCGCCCAGAAGCGGTCGAGGAAGTCGTCGTCGGACAGGCTCGCGTTGAACTCCGGCCCGCGCATCGAATTGGCGGCGGCCTCGGCGCGTGCGAGCCCCAGGTAGAACCCGTCGTCATCTACTGGTGGTGGGTTCTGCCCCAGGTGATGCAGTGCGGCGGAGATGAGCGTGCCACCACTCGATGGCGGGGGATTGGTGAGCACCGTGACGCCGCGGAATGGCACTTCAAGCGGGGTGCGCTCAATCACGCCGTAGGCGCGCAGGTCATCCCGCGTAATAAGCCCGCCCTGCACCTCGAGGTACCTGATCAACTCCTCGCCAAGCATGCCGTCGTACAGACACGCGGCCCCCTCCCGTCCAAAGCGTTCGAGCGACTCGGCAAGATCGGGCATCCAGATGGTGCCGCCGGGTGGCGTGGGGCGCCCCCCGTGCTGCCCGTAAATGGCGGCGCTTGATGGCGTGTGCATAAGCATCTCGGCGAGAATCTCGTGCAGGTAGGCCGCCTGTTCGCCAATCATCACGCCCTCGCGAGCCTGACGCACCGCCGGGGCCGCAAGATCGGCCAACGGTATGCGGCCGAACCGACGCGAGGCCAGGTCGAGACCGGCAAGCATCCCCGGCACGGCGCACGACGCAGCGCCGATGTGAAACACCTGCTCCACGGTGCCAAATGGCACGGTGAAGGCATGCAGATCGTGGGGGTCGAGCACCCGGCCACCGGGTCCGGTTCCCGGCACCGACACGAAGAAGTCCAGCAACGTGGCGGGCCCGCCCGGTGGACGCACCAGCAGAAATCCGCCAGCCCCCGGGCCGGTGAGCACGCTCTCGGCCACCGCCGACATGAGCGCGCCGGCGATAACGGCATCGGTGGCCGTACCGCCGGCGGCCAGGGCATCCGCACCGGCCCGCGCGGCCAGTGGGCTCCCGGCCGCGACGGCGCCGGTGATCATCAGGCCGGCGCCGCTATGAGGCGATCGGCGGCTCGTCGCCCGAGGGCGGCGGTACGTCGTCACCCACCGAGAAGAGCTTTGGTGCCTCAGGCATGTCGAGCTCAGTTGCGGGCTCCACAACACGTGGCGGGGGAAGCGGCGGCACATCTGCCGATAGATCCGGTGCCTCCGGCGGCTCCGAGATCTCGGGAGCGCCATCCAGCGGGGTGGCGTAGGTGGAGTCCGTACGGGTGCGACGGCCGCGTTCTACGCGAGTGGCCGACGGGCGCGACAGCGACGATCCGCGCGACGCCTTTCCGGCGAGGTTCGCGGCCACAACCGTGACCCATACCTGGTCCTCAAGGTCTTCGTCGATGGTCGCACCAAAGATGATGTTGGCCTCAGGGTCGGCAGCATCCGCCACGACCTGTGCGGCCTCGGTGACCTCAATCAACGACATGTTTGGCCCACCGGTAATGCCAAGAAGGATGCCCCGGGCTCCGTCCACGGGCGTCTCAAGGAGCGGTGACGAAATGGCGGCCAGGGCCGCATCTGTGGCGCGGCTTCCGCCGCTGGCGTAGCCGATACCCAGGAGTGCAGTACCGGCGTCCTTCAGGATGGTGCGCACATCTGCGAAGTCCACATTGATCAAACCCGGCAGGGTGATGAGATCGCAGATTCCCTGCACGCCCTGGCGCAGCAGGTCGTCAGCCACGGCAAATGCCTGCACCACGCTGGTACCGCGCTCGAGCACGTTCATCAGGCGGTCATTCGGGATGACGATGACCGTGTCAGCGGCGTCCTGCAGATGGTGAATACCCAGATCGGCGGTGGTGGCGCGCTTGGTGCCCTCAAAGCCGAATGGCCGAGTGACCACCGCCACGGCGAGTGCGCCCATCTCACGGGCCACCTTGGCCACGATCGGCGAGCCGCCGGTACCGGTGCCGCCGCCCTCGCCCGCGGCGATGAACACGAGGTCTGATCCCCGGAGCACGCGACGCAGATGGTCTTCACTCTCGCGAAATGCCATCTCACCGGTCGAGGGATCGCCGCCGGTACCCAGGCCACGCGTGACCTCGGCGCCAACGGGGATAACCACATCTGCCCGACTGGCGTCGAGCGCCTGTCGGTCGGTGTTGACGGCTACAAACTCCACACCGCGCAGCCCGGCCTCCACCATGCGGTCGACGGCGTTGCAACCGGCGCCGCCCACACCCACCACACGCACGACGGCATGGTTCTCGGAGCCCTCAGGCGACGGGGTAAACAGGCTCGCTGGTGCCTCCGACTGCATCCCCTGAGGGGCATTGCCGCCGGTGCTGCGGAAGAGATCGGCGAGGGGCCCCTCGCGCATTGACTTCTTGTCGGTCACGACGCCAACCTCAGTGTCGGCTGCGTATTGGTTGGGTGTGACGACTGCTTCGCGCGCATGCGCTCGAGGTCGTCGGTCCAACGGCCATCCCGCTCCAGAACCTCGCGGGCCACCTGGCGGTACCAACGGGCCGACTGGCCATTGGAGTCGAACTTGAGTGCGCTCTGTCCCTGCACCGGTGCCTCCGCGAACCGCACGGTCTTGCCGATGCGGGTACGGAACACCGTGTCGCCGAAGCTGGCGGTGAGCACATCCACCGCCTCGCGGCAGTGCATGGTGCGCCCGTCGTACATGGTCGGCAGGATCCCGAAGATGTCCACGTCGGGGTTGAGATGCTCACGCACCTGACCCAGCGTCTGCTGCAACTGGGCGAGGCCGCGCAGCGAGAGGTACTCGCACTGCACGGGCACAATCACGCCCTGTGCCGCCACCATCCCATTGATGGTGAGCAGGCCGAGCGATGGCGGCGTATCCATGATGATGTAGTCGTATGCCCCAGCGACCGGCTGCAGTGCGCGCGCAAGTGCCCGCTCGCGGCCGATCATGCTGGAGAGCGCGAGCTCGGCGCCCGCGAGTTCAATACCCGCCGGTGCCACGTCGATCTCACATACCTGGACGATGTCGGTGATTGGCAGCGACCTCACGAGGACGTCGAACATTCCGAGGTCGAGGTTCTCGACGTCAATGCCCTGACTCATCGAGAGGTTGCTCTGGGGATCCAGGTCGACGACCAGCACGCGCATGCCCTTCTCACGAAGTGCGACTGCAACGTTCAGGGACGATGTGGTCTTTGCCACGCCGCCCTTCTGGTTCGCCATTGCCAATATGCGCGCTGAACGCGCCATCTGCGGGCCTCCCGGAGAGATGTTCTGAGCCGCCCTGCGTTTCTACGCGGGGGGGCCGACTCCTCCCGGGATGCGGATCAGCCGGGGCGGGGAACCATTGTTGCGGGCGGCACGGGGCCCCCGAGGTACCCCGCCGCGTCCGCCGCGTCCACCATCAATTGCATGGACCCCGGGGCGATGTCGGTATTAGCCGTCATGTTCGCCAACGCAGTCATGAGCACCTTCCCATCCATCGTCTTGCCCGTGATCTCGGCGATGAGATCGTTGAAGGCCTTCGCGACAACGGCTGGATTCGCCTCGGCCCGGGCCACCGCCCGTGCAGTCGCCGCCACCAACGCGCGTACCGCCGCAGGCTCGGCCGTTGCGAACTCCTCGGTGACCACCAGCACCGTCGCCGGAATACGCCAGCGCGCAATCTGCCGGTCGGCCGGAGCCACCGGTACGACTACGCCCGTGGCGATCAACTTGGCGGCGTACGGCTCCGGGGCGAGGGCGGCGTCGACAACGCCACCGTCAATGGCATCGCCGAGCGCCGCGTTCTTTACCGGCACGATTCCCACGGTTCCCCCCTGGTCGTCACCCTTCAGCCCGGCGCGCTCCAGCAGCAGACGCAGCGTCAGATCCTGTGTGTTGCCATGCGCGGGTACTGCCACCTTCTTCCCCGCGAGGTCCGCGATGGTGCGGATACCCGACGACGGCGTGGCCACCAGGCGCTGCCCACCGGTGACCACGCCCGCAAGCAGGCGCAGACGCCCGGGCGCACGGCTCTCGGCCATCACGTACGGCCCGGGCCCCACGTAGGCGGCATCGAGTGACCCGCCCAAGAGCGCGCTGATCTCCTCGGGCCCATTCTGAAATGGATGCTCCAGAACCGGCAGGCCAGCGAGCCCGTCGCTGAACTCCTTCTGCAACCCGATGATGGCGGGGCCATGCGTGAGGTTGACCAGGAAGCCCACCTGCACCGAGTCGTACGACCCCGCACCTCCTCCGCATCCTGCAACCAACGCGGCGCCGCCAAGAGCCACGACGACCGCAGCCACGAGCACCCCGAGGGCACGTGCCCTAGCGCGCACCCGTGAGCCCCCAGCGGCGGTTGACCCACCGCTCCAGACGGGTGAAGAACAGCTGCTCCGTGACGATGCCCACCACCAGGATGACCAGGATGACCGCGATCACCACGTCGATGGCGCCGATCTCGCGCCCGAGCTCCAGCACCCCGCCAAGCCCCTGGGCACCGGTCACCACGATCTCCGCGGCCATGAGCGCGCGCCAGGCAAACGACCACGACAATTTGAGCCCCGTCACCAGATTGGGGACGATCGCGGGAAACACCAGCGTGCGCTGCAGGAACAACCCGCGGGCTCCCATGGCGCGCCCCGCCATCATGAGCGTGGGCGACACCTGGTGCATGGCCGAGTAGGTGGAAATGGCCATCGGCTTAAACGTGCCGAATGCGGTGATGACGAGCACGGCGGTGCCGTTGAACCCAAACCACAAAATGGCCAGCGGCAGGAAGGCGATGGTGGGCACGGCCTGCAGGCCGGCGATCACCGGGCGGATGCCGTCCTCAAGAAACCGTGAGCCGCCCGTGATGAGGCCGAGCAGCACGCCAGCGGTCACGCCGATTGCCCAGCCCTCAACCAGGCGCAGCAGTGTCGCCCCCAGGTCATCGAGCAGGGCACGCTCGGTAAACAGGTTGCCGAGGGTCGAGAGCACATCGCCGGGGGTCGGCAATTTGTAGGGGTCGGCCCATCCTGCGGCCGTCACAAGCCACCACAGGAAAATGACAAGCGCGAGGAACCATCCCTTGCGCACGATGTCCCAGCAGACGGACTTCAGGCGGCCTGCGCTCATGCCCCCACCTCGGTGACCTCGGCAAACTCCGCACGACGCAGCGCTGCGTCGTCGACCTCGGCGCGCAGCCGCTCCAGCATGTCGTGGCGGATGTCCAGCAATGCCGGGTCGGCCTCGTCGCGCGGGCGGGGGATCCCGATGTCGTAGGTCTTCACCACGCGGCCCGGTGATGACGACAACAGATGCACGGTGTCCGACAGAAACGCCGCCTCGATGAGGTTGTGCGTGACAAACACCACCGCCGGCCGCGTCTCAAGCCATATCCGCTGGAGCTCATCCTGCAGCAGCGTGCGGGTCTGGGCGTCAAGGGCGCTGAACGGCTCGTCCATGAGCAGGATCTCGGGCTCGAGCACCAGCGCACGGGCGATGGACGCACGCTGGCGCATGCCACCCGACAACTCGTAGGGATGCTTCTCCGCCACGTGATCCAGATGCACCATGCGCAGCGCATGCGCAACCTTCTCGCGCCGCTCCGCCTTGGGCATGCCATGCGCGCGCAGGCCGTATTCCACGTTGCGCTCCAGCGTGAGCCACGGAAACAGCGCGGCATCCTGAAACACGATGGCCCGCCCATTGCCCGGCCCGGTCACCGGCTCGCCAAGCGCCTCGATGGACCCCTCGTCGGGCGTGATGAGCCCGGCGATCATGCCGAGCAACGTGGACTTGCCGCACCCGCTCGGCCCCACCAGGCTCACGAACTGGCCGGGCTCGACCTCGAACGACGTCGGGGTGAGCGCGGGACTCTCGCTCCGCGCATATGTCTTCGACACGCCATTGACGCGAAGGGCAGGTGCCATCTGTCTCCTCGAAACACGACTCCGGTGACTGCGGTCGCAACGGTAGGTGAGGCCGGCGTGCATTACAAGTATTTCTTATGACAGACATTAGATATACGCGCATCTAGTGGCTGTGCG
>CAMCOB010000045.1 GCA_945876305.1 Bifidobacterium breve | reverse complement strand
TAGCAGTTGCGGTGATCGGCCCGGGGGCGTCCGCGCCCCCGGGCCATCCGTCGCTATTCGGCGGCGTACCGATCGTCGTTGGCCCGGTGCTCCGGAAGCCCCACGGCGTCTGTGAGCTCACCGAAGGTCATGAGGGCATCCTTTGAAGGCCCCTCCCCCGTCGCATGAATCGCTGCGTAGGCATCCCTGAGCGCTGCACCCGCAGCCAATATGCCCGTGATGCCCCACAGGATGATGCGGAACCCCATCTGCCCCAGCTCATCCCGACCCAGCAGCGGAGTGCGCCCGCCCTCCACCATGTTGGCGAGCGGCCGATGGCTCGCGAGGTGTGCGCCAATACGCGCGAGCTCGTCCCGGTCGAGCGGAGCCTCCACGAACACCGCGTCAGCCCCGGCGGCGGCAGCGGCAGCCGCGCGGGCCAGAGCCTCGTCGAGCCCATCGATGCCGCGCGCATCGGTGCGGGCGATAAGGAACAGATCGATGCCCTCATCGCGCAGGTCGGTGACGGCACGGATCTTCGCGAGCCAGTCCGCCGCGGGCACGATGCGCTTGCCGGCCATATGCCCGCAGCGCTTCGGCCACTCCTGATCTTCCAGGATCATCCCGGCCGCGCCAGCCCGGTGCAGCAATCGCGCGGTGCGCGCGGCGGAGAGTGCGTTGCCGTAGCCGGTGTCGGCATCCACCACCACCGGGATACCTGGCACTGCGGCACAGATGTCTCTGGCGGCATCGCTGATCTCGGTCTGGGTGAGAAATCCGAAGTCGGGCATTCCGAGGCGCGACGCCGATACCGAGTAGCCGCCCACCACAAGCGCCTCAAAGCCTGCCGCCACGGCGAGCCGGGCCGAGAGGCCGTCGTACACCCCGGGGAGCACCAGTGGTGCATCCGCATCTGCGAGGGCTCTCAGGCGGTCAGCCCCCAAGGTCGGTCCGCCTCACACGGTCGGAAGGGACACCCCAGTAGATAACAGCGGTCAGCACTCCGAGGTACGCCATGGTGAGCACGATCCCGGTGGTGAACCAGCACGCCGGTGCGGGAACCCACACCGCGGAGGCCCACGCAAGGAGAAACACCGTGGAAAGCGGTGCCACATGGAGCATCTGCCAGCCGCGCATCACGACCTTGCGCGGCACGAGCAACTCGCGCAACGACATCGTCACCACGCCCAGCAGCGCGTAGCCAACAAATGCACCGGCCAGAAGCAGGGCGATCTCCAGGGGGCCTGGAGCACCGTGCTCATGGGCCATGAGTCCGGCAGCGGTGAACGCGGCAAGGGTGAATCCATACGGAGGAGCCATCTGGATGAGCAGCCCCTGCAGATCGGTGCGGTAGCCACCTGTCCGCCGCGGAGCCGGGTCCCGGTCGCCGCCCGGCGCGCCATCACTCATGGGGCGGCGGCGAGATCCTTGCCCACCACTACGACCACGTCCGCTTGGCCGAGCTTCGAGGTGGAGATGCCGTCGAGCGGCGGCGCCTGGGTGATACCCAGATCCTTGGCCACGTTCTGTGCCACGGCCTGCTTGCCCGGTCGCCACATCACCACCGAGGTCATCTGATCCTGGGTGCCGGCGTCACCGATCGCGCCAACGCGGTAGCCCGCGGTCTCAACCTTGGGAGCCACGGTGGTGGCCGCGGCCCCGGTCACCCCGCTGGCGTTCAGCACAGCCACGGTGTACGCCGCGTGGTCCTGAATGACGGGCGGGTCGTCGGGCACCTTCACGGCAGGGTCGGGGCCCAGCGGACCATTCGCGGGCGCCCCCTGCAGCCCCGCTTGCTGGGTGGTCGTGCTGCCGCCCTGATCCCGAATGAGAAACCACCAGCCGGCGGCGCCACCAATGAGCAACACGACGATGAATGCCGTGATGAGACCGGCACGCATACGGCGATCAGCCGGAACTGGAAGATCGCCCTGCGACGTGCCCGCGCGTCCGCGAAGGGCCATCTGACGGTCCGATGCGACCGGTGCCGACAGACCCAGACCGCCGCCCTCACGCACCTCAAGCGACCTGATGATGCCCTGGCGGCGCCACGCGACCATGCCGAGCCCGATCGCACCGGCAATGGAGGCGAACATGAGTGTGGTGGCGATGATGAGACCCAGATCCGACATCGGGCGTGACTCTAGCGGTGCCAGGCGGGGGATCCCGACGCCGGGTCACCGCCACGGGGCCGCACCCCCCCGCTAGCCTGCCGCGGCAACCCCGGTCGACTGGAGCCCGCACATGCACGAATGGTCTGATCTCTCCCGTGGACGGGCGCTCGCGCTCGTAAGCGCGCGCGACCCGCGCGAATTTCCCATTGGGATAATGCAACGCGACCCCGTACCGCCGCCACACACTGGGCCTGGCACATTCATCTGGTTCGCCGACGATGCCGAGGCCGCCGACTTCATGGTGGAGATCGTGCCGGTGCTGCTGCTCGACCCCGAGAGCTGGCCCGACTTCGAGGCTTTGGTCGCTGAGACCCGGCGCATCGTGCAGACGGTGCCCGATGACGGCGCCCCCCGTATCGCCGCCCTTCGCGACCTCAGCACCCCGTGGGGGCCCCGAGCCGACTTCGTGTGGTGGGGTGAGTTCGAGGAGATCAGCGAGGGCACCACGGATCTCGGGCGCCTCATCCGCCTGCAGTTCGTCGATCATCACGGTCTGGATGCCGACGAGGTGGCACCGGAGGACCTGGACCGATTGGTGAGCTTCCTGCGCGCGTACCCGCTCTAGGCGCGAAGTGCGGCGGAGATGCCCGCCCCGAACTGTTCGACCATGGCGTCTGCTGCTGCGGGATCAGGGGCATCGCCGATACGGCGGATGATCTCGCTGGCAATCACCACGCCATCGGCGATGTCACCGATTTCGCGGGCCTGCTCAGGCGTGCGCACCCCGAAGCCCACAACCACGGGCACCGGGATGTGCCTGCGTGCACGGTCCACCAGCGAGCGCAGCCGGTCGTCCATCGTCATCTCGCCGCCGGTCACGCCGGTGACCGCAACCAGATAGACGAAGCCCTCCGACTGCTCGCCAATCTCCTGCATGCGGGCGTCATCAGTGGTGGGTGCCGCGAGCGCGATCAGCGCCACGCCCGATGCCCGTGCCGCCGTGCGGATGTCGCCGGCCTCGTCCACGGGCAGGTCGGGAATGATGATGCCGGCCACCCCTGCGTCGGCCGCGCGGCCCAGAAAATCGGATGCCCCATGCGCGATGACCGTGTTGAAGTAGGTCATCACCACCACGGGAGGGCCGCCCTTCAGCCCCTCGGCAATGGCCAGGACATCCCACGGCCGCACTCCCGCATCGAGCGCCACCTGCCCGGCCGCCTGAATGGTGGGGCCGTCGGCCAGCGGATCGGAGAAGGGAATGCCCAGCTCGATGATGTCGGCGTGCTCAGCAAGAATCGCCGCGTGGCGCGCGCTCGATTCAAGATCGGGATATCCGCCCATGACGTACGGCACAAAGAGCGGACGATCGGCATCACGGAATGTGCGCGCAAGGCGCTCAGCACCGGACTCAGGCACTGGCGTCAATGCCCAGCGCGGCGCCAGCCTGATCGACATCTTTGTCGCCCCGGCCGGACAGACACACGAGAACGGGGCCAGCCAGCGTCGCGGCGGAGTCGCGGACGTATGCCAGGGCGTGCGAGGTCTCGAGCGCCGGGATGAGCCCCTCACGGCGCGAGCACTCGAGAAAGGCCGACAGGGCCGCCTCGTCGGTGGCGTTGGAATACGTCACACGACCGAGGTCGCGCAGATGGGAGTGCTCCGGGCCCACACCCGGGTAGTCGAGACCCGCCGACACGGAATGGGCCTCAGCCACCTGGCCATCAGGGTCCTGCAGCAGATACGAGAACGAGCCGTGCAGCACGCCTGGGCTGCCCTTAGCCAGCGATGCACCATGCAGCCCCCCGAGACCCTCGCCGCCGGCCTCGACGCCCACGAGCGCCACATCCGGGTCGTCAAGAAACCCGCGGAAGATGCCGATGGCATTTGATCCCCCGCCGACGCAGGCCACGACGGTGCCCGGCAGTACCCCGACCTCGTCCAGCATCTGCGCGCGCGACTCGATGCCGATGATCGACTGGAAGTGCGCGACGATCTCCGGGTATGGCGCGGGACCAACCGCTGACCCGATGATGTAGTGCGTGTGCTCCACGTTGGTGACCCAGTCGCGGATTGCCTCGCTGGTGGCGTCCTTCAGCGTGCCGCTCCCTGAATCGACCGGCATCACCTCTGCCCCCAGCATGCGCATGCGGATGACGTTGAGGCGCTGCCGGTGCATGTCGGTACGCCCCATGTACACCCGGCATTCGAGGCCAAGGAGCGCAGACGCGGTGGCCGTGGCCACACCGTGCTGCCCCGCGCCGGTCTCGGCGATGATGCGCTGCTTGCCCATGCGCTGTGCAAGCAGCACCTGTCCAAGCGCGTTGTTGATCTTGTGCGCGCCGGTATGGCACAGGTCCTCCCGCTTGAGCCACAGCTCACTTGAGAGGTCCCATGCCTCTTCGAGCCGCCGTGCCCGGTAGATGGGGGTGGGACGACCGACGTAGTGGCCCAACAGCTCGCCAAGTTCGCCGAGGAACTCAGGTTCGTCGCGGTAGCGCTCAAATGCAGCGGTCAACTCGTCGAGGGCGCCGATGACGGTCTCGGGCACGTATCGCCCGCCGTATGGGCCAAAGCGCATGGTGACGCTCATGCGGCAATTCCCAGCGCGGCATGGCGCGCAGCACGGGCGAACTCGGCAACCAAGATGGGGTCCTTTCGACCAGGAGATGATTCGACGCCACTCGCCACGTCGATGATGTCGGGGCGCACCAGGCGCACGGCGTCGCCCACCACCTCGGGAGTGAGGCCTCCGGCGAGGGCAAATGGGCGGGATGGGCGGTTGGCCACAAGCAGGCCCCAGTCTGCCAGCACCCCGGTGCCACCGTGGTGTCCCGGAACCGCCGCGTCAAACAGCACCAGGTCGCAGTGCGCAGCATCGGCCGCCACGATGGCATCCGGGCCGTCGAGCCGCACCGCGAGGGTCACGGGCACCGGCGAGGCCGCCACAATTGCGGACAGGTCGGCGGGGGCATGCACCTGCACACGGGTGAGGCGGCACCGCGCGACGGCATCCGCCAGCCCCTGCGGAGTGGGATCGACGAACACCCCGACCCGCTCCACGCCGTCGGGCACGGCTGCCATCACGGCTTCGGCCGCCGGGCCATCGAGCGCACGCGGTCCGTGCGGGGTCATGATGGCGCCGATGGCCCATGCACCGGCATCAACGCATACCTGCACGTCTGCAGGGTCGGTGAGCCCACAGAATTTGATACGCAGGGGTATGGCGGAGTGGGGCACGCTCGGCAGATTAGCCACCCCCGCTCCGGGGCGCACTACCATCGGAGGTCGCAGCCGCGGCCAATCGAATGCCGGGGCGCGGTACACTCCCCGGGGATGTTCAACGTACCGTGCACCACCGCAACGAGGGGACTCGACGATGGCGAGCCTTCCCAACATCCGTCGCTCACGCTCGCGGGGGTCATCCTCCGGGGCGCCCGCGCCTGACCGGGAGCGGCCGGACGTCCAGCGCCTAGAGGCCCACGGGCTCACCTGGCTGAACATCGAGGAGCCGACTGACGCCGAGATCTCGTGGCTTCAGGAGCACTTCGACTACCACCCCCTCGACCTCGAGGACGTGCTCTCGCGCAGGCGCCAGCGCGCCAAGATCGATGAGTACGACGACTACGTGTTTCTGGTGCTGCACTTCCCGCGGTTCGACAAGACCACGGGCCGCCTGCAGGCCGCCGAACTCAATGTGTTCATCGGCCCCGGGATCATCATCACCATCCCGAAGGAGCCGATGAAGCCCATCCGCGCCGTGTGGTCACGGTGCGAGGCCCGGGAGGACGCCCGAGTTGACTTCATGTCCAAGGGGTCGGGCTTTCTGCTGTACGAAATCGTCGACCAGATGTTCGACTACTGCTTTCCAATCCTCGACAAGATCGGTTTCAAGCTCGACACGATCGAGGACGCCATCTTTGAGGGGCACGGCGACTCCGTGGTGCGCGATATCTCCAATGTGAAGCAGGAGATCATCAACTACCGCAAGGTCATTAAGCCGCAGCGCCCGACGTTGCGCATGCTTGAACGCGCTGTGCAGCGGTACGCACCCCAGGACCTCGAGATCTACTTCGACGACATCGTCGACAAGAACGAGCGCATCTGGGACTCGCTCGAGAACTACAAGGAAGTGGCCGAGGCGCTCGAGGCCACCAACGAATCCATCATCACTCACCGCCTCAACGACATGCTGGCGCTCCTCACCATTCTGTCGTCGGTGCTGCTGCCACTCACGCTTATCACTGGCTTCTATGGGATGAACATCGACAACCTCCCATTCGCGCGCAACGGCGTGGCATCGCTCATCTTTCTGCTCTTCCTAATGGTGACCCTCGCCGTGGGCGTGCTGTTCTACGTCCGTAAGCGCAAGTGGCTGTAAACCCCGGGGCAGGGCGTCAGATCATGTGGGCGCCGTGGAGGATGGCCTACGTGTCGGCTGAGAATGGTGACGAGTTCGAGGGTCCGGGTTGCGTGTTTTGCGACCTCCCGGCGCTGGGCGACGATGCGCGAGCGCTCGTCCTGGCCCGCGGTGAACACTGCTTCGTCGTCCTCAACGCGTACCCCTATGCGAGTGGGCACCTGATGGTCGTCCCCTTCGCACACCTCGACCGCCTGACCGACCTCCCAACGCCCGCCCTGGCTGAGATGATGGAGCTCGTCCGCACCGCCCAGACTGCGCTCGACGGAGCCATGCACCCGCATGGCTTCAACATCGGGATGAATCAGGGGGCGGCGGCGGGAGCCGGCATCGCCGACCACCTTCACCTGCATGTGGTCCCGAGATGGTCCGGGGACACCAATTTCATGCCCGTCATCGGAGATCTTCGCGTAATGCCGCAGCACCTCGACGAGACATATTCCCTCCTCCGACCGGGGTTTTCGGCGTGACCCTCATCCCGGAGGTCTTCAAGGCCTACGACATCCGCGGCCTGTATGGCACCGAGCTCGACGAGGATGGTGCGGAGCGCATCGGCCGGGCATTCATCGCCGTCACCGGCGCTGCACGCGTGGCGGTGGGTCACGACGTACGCCTCTCTTCCCCCTCCATGACCGCAGCATTCATCCGTGGTGCCCTGTCGGCAGGCGCAGACGTCACCTCGCTGGGGCTCGCTGCAACCGAGATGGTCTACTTCGCGGTGGACGAGGGCGGCTACGACGCCGGCGCCATGATCACGGCAAGTCATAACCCGCCCGAGTACACCGGGGTGAAGATGGTGTCGGCGGGAGCCCTCCCGCTCTCCGGCGACACGGGCATTTCCGAGGTGGGCCGCCTGGCCCGGGCAGGGGAACCCGCCGCCGCCGCGGAATCCGGCACCGAGACCACCGACCCCGGCCTGCTGCACCGCTTCGTTGACCGGTGCCTCACCTTCGTCGATCCATCGGCCATCACCGGCCTGCGCGTGGTGCTGGACGCAGCCAACGGTATGGCCGGGCTCTACCTCCCGCCGGTGCTCGATCGCATCGACATCGATGCGGTGCCGTTCTTCCTCGACCCGGACGGGCGATTCCCACATCACCTGCCCAATCCGTTGCTCGAAGAGAACCGGGCGTTCATCGAGAAGGCCGTGGTGGACAACGGTGCCGATGTGGGTATCGCCTGGGATGGCGATGCCGACCGCTGCTTCTTCATTGACGAAAAGGGCGGGTTCGTCGCGGGCGACTTCCTCACCGCACTGCTTGCGCGCCACATCCTCGCGCGCAATGGCGGCGGCACCGTGGTGTATGACCTGCGCGCATCGTGGGCGGTTCGCGATGCCATTCTCGCCGCTGGGGGTCAGGCCGACGAGTTCCGCGTGGGGCATGCCTTCATCAAGCGCCGCATGCGAGAGATTGATGCCGTATTCGCCGGGGAGGTGAGCGGCCACTACTACTTCCGCGACTTCTCATTTGCCGACACAGGGCTTATCCCGGCGCTGATGGTGCTTGAGATCCTTGCCCAGTCCGACGAGCCGCTGTCACAGATGGTGGCGGCCCTTCGCGAGAAGTACCACATCTCCGGTGAGATCAACTCGACCGTTGCCGATGCCGGAGCGGCAATCGACCGGCTTCGGGCACACTATGCGGACGGCCATCAGGCCGAGGTCGACGGACTGTCCGTCGGTTACGACGAATGGCACTTCAACGTGCGCTCGTCCAATACCGAACCGCTCCTGCGGCTCAACCTCGAGTCGCTGGTGTCGGAAGCGGATATGGAACGAAAGCGCGATGATGTGCTCGCGATCATCAGGGAGGGTTGAACATGGCCGAGATCGAGATCGACGGTGAGATGCACCGGCTGCTGGTTGACCACGACCTGTGCATGGGCACCCGTGTGTGCATCGCGCGTCTGCCCGGCGTGTTCTCAGTAGATGACGACTCCAACCTGTCGTCCGCCAGCAATGATGTGCTGGACCCGGCGATCATCGCCGCGGTCCGTGAGGCGATTGACGATTGCCCGCAGGAGGCCATCCGCCTGGAGAAGCTGGGCTGACCCCCGCATCCGCTGATGCGAGCGCCGCGGTCATTCGCGGTCGCGAAATCGTCGTGCGCTACCAGCGCGGTGCCGCAGCGGCGGTTGACGGCGTGGACATCGATCTGGCGCCCGGACAGGGTCTGGTGGTGACCGGCGGTCGCGGGTCGGGCAAGTCGTCGTTGCTGCGTGCGGTGATGGGTCTTGCTGGCCCCGGTGGGGATACGACCGTCTTCGGTGCCCGCCCAGGCAGTCCGGACGCTTTGCGGCGCATCGGCTGGGCCCCGCAGTCATGGCCATTCACCTACGGCGTGCGCACCGGAGAGGCCATCCGCATGGTCGCGGCGCTGAAGGGCTACGGGCCCGAGGAGGCCGCGCGCGCGATGGACGAGGCCGGATTCACCGCTCCCGCCAAGTTCGCGCCGCTGCTGGAGATTGAGGAGGCGCGCCAGGCATCGCTGGCATGCGCGCTCATCGGCACTCCCGACCTCCTGGTGCTCGATGACCCATGGGAGTTCACCCAGACCGACACGGCGATCCGCCGGGCCCTCGATCGTGGGGCTGCCGTGCTGGTCGCATCGTCCGACCCGGGCGGACTTTCCGGAATGCTCGGTGTGTCAATCACGCTCAAGGATGGGCGCCGCGCATGAGCCCCACCCGCAGCCTGTCCATTATCAGCAGCGTCGAATTCCGCGCCATCATCCGACGACGGTGGTTCCTCGTCACCATCGCCGTCGGCGCTGCACTCATTGTGACGGGCACGATTTTCGCCGGCGGCCGGGATGGAATTCCCCGATTTGATGCCCTGCGTTCGTGGACCCTCGCCGTCGAGGTGCTTGGCGGGCTCGTGGTGAGCGCGTGCCTCGGGGCCAGCGTGGCCAATCGCGACGCCGACGGCGGCTGGTTTGGACTGCAGGT